>JBDIWM010000009.1 GCA_039638595.1 Atribacterota bacterium | reverse complement strand
CCCGCCGCGCGCGCCGCGCCCCGCCGCCCCCCCCGTCGGCGGCGCGCAAGGCCACCGGAAACCGATCCGGCCCCCCCCCCAGCCCGGACCCCGCGCGGCCGGCGGCCGCCCGACCCCCCACACGCTCTTCTTCATAATTTCCCACCACTTCCCGTTCTACCCAGTGCTTTTTCTTTTCTATCTGATCATAGATGGCAACACCAAAGGCAGTCGGTGTCCCAAAAAGCCATGGCTCTTCAAACGACAAGCGATACAGAGTCCGGGAACCAAATTCGTAGCGTAATTCCAGGGCCTGAGCATTGCCACCAAAATTTGACTCTTTATACCGTACATAACCCAACCATCCCTTTTCGCTATTATATCCAACACCCACCCCAGCTTCTCCGGTCAGCTTCTCCACCACCTTGATTTTAACCACCACATGGTCCCGGTCACTTCCAGGCTCAAGTTTCATGGAAAGGTCATCAAAGAAACCTAGGTTGTAAATTGCCCTCATGCTCTTTTTAAGTTCACTCAGATCAAAAACAAAAGGAGGTTCAGTTTTGAGTTCGCGACGGAGCACGTATTCTTTAACCTTCTGGAAGCCCTCAAATTCAATTTTTTCCACTATACCCTCTTTAATTTCAAAACTCAGAACCCCATCCTCAGTAAAACGGATATTTTCGATGGCCGTAATGAGAAAACCCTTATCACTGTAAAGAGCCTTAATACGTTCCAGGTCTCTTTGGAAAATCTTCCAGTTCATGACCTGCAAGGGAGCAACAATCATAGCCCGCCTAATTTCCTCGGTCTTCAGAGCGGTATTTCCGGTAATTTGAATGCTCTGAATCACTGGCAATTCCTGGACCTTGAAGATGACTTCAATCCCATCCGGATACTGTTTGGTATCAGCCCATACTTTAGAGAAATAACCCAAGTCATATATAGCTTTAATGTCACTTTTAACTTTTTCAGCGTTAAACGGTTCCTTTAGTCCAAGTGAAACAGCTGAGAGAATCAGGCGAGCATCAACCTTTTTGTTCCCCTCAACCCGGATTGCCACCACCGGCAAAGAAACACCCTGCGCCCACCCCAAACGCGCTGTGGTCATCAAAATTAAAGCGAAAATCAGAACTCCAAGCCCTCGCTTTGTTACGCTCTTCAAATAGAATCAACCCCTTTCCACGAAAATACTAAAATCTGGTCCGAAACTCCAACCACCATTCTTTGATACCCTTGGAATCAATCTGTCCCTTAAAGGACCACTCTCGGCCAAAATCAACTTCGACATTCCAGGATGAATTCTTTTCTCCACTTAACTCCTGAGTATACCCTAAGGAGACATTTTTACCAAGTCTTTTCTCCAAGAATAATCGGGAAAAACGAGACGAATCAAAGGTTATTTCGTCAAAAAAGGGTATTTTGGAAAGCAAGCCACCACTTTTTTGGAGCAAAAATTGCAACCCTTTGAGAAGGAGCGGAGCCACATTGACGTTTTCAAGAGTACGATACGCATCCTCTTGACCCAGAAAAAGGAGAGACAAAATTTCTTCCTGGGAGAGTGGAGGTTCTGAATTCAAAGTAATGGTATAATCACTAAGGTTTCCTTCAGCAGAAAGGCGCACTCGATACCTTCCGACTTCCTTTTCTCCTTCCAGCGATAGCTGAGGTTCCCAAGCCCCAAAGTGGTTAAAAAATACGTAACCGTTCAGAGGAAATTTGACGAAAACAAGGTCATACGTTCCCTTTTCGACCTCCAATTTCCCTTCCACCTGGATGGTACTCCCCTTTCCGGTCACCTTTAACGCCCCTTTTAACCCAAGATCAATGAAGCGAGTTTTTACTTTCAGAATATCCGCAGTGGAAAGGGTGAGTTCCACGGTAAGAGGAATAGACTCTTCCCATTTTTTTAACTTCCCGATAAGATCTTGTGAAGTTACACCCCTATTCTCTTGAAAATCCAATAACCCGTTTCGAAGGGTAAGTTCACCACGTAGTTTCAAATCATCCCAAGTCCCGTGAAACCATAAATTACCTTTCCACATCCCCCGCAGAACTTGAGCAAGGTCTGGAAAAGGCACCACTCCCTCGATCTGACCACGAAGATTGACATCCTTTAGAGAAAGCGTACCATCAACAGTAATCACCATCTCACCCACCGTGCCCTTCGCCGAAAGGATGTGCAATGTTCCCTCGGTAAGCTCTGCCTGGATGTTCGTGAACGAAGCATATTGTTGGCCATCCTGGAATAGTTCTCCCTGAGTAAGAGCGACCTTACCCTCTACCGAAGGACTATCGGCAGTCCCGGTGATAATGATTTCTCCCCCTCCTTTCCCATGAAAAACCCACTGACCATCCTTAAAGGGAAACACGGTGTCTATTTCTCCTTGCAATCGAAAATCAAGCGTTTTCTCTTTAACTCCCAATTTCCCCTGTCCGTGAATGGTAAGACATTTCTCGGCATCCCTGAGGGATAACTGGCTAATTTCTAATTCCTCTCCGTCATAGATGCCCATCATTTCACCTTCAAAATTCACATAACCAGGAAAAATAAGTGAAAACTTCTCCGACATAAAACCCCATTGTTTGGTCTCCGGTTGGAGATGGAATACAAGATCCAAGGTCCCCTCACCCCGATAACGATGAAGAAAATCGATTCCCAGCGAAGAAAGATGAACTCCCCGTATCCTGATTTCGCCAGCCCGAAAATAACGAGGATCGAAGTATTCGGCAAGTGTCATACGCTCAGTGTTATCGGCTGGCAAAGGCAGGTTCCCTTCCACCCGAAGCATTAATCCCTCCCCTAAGGGCTTTCCTTGCAGGGCAAAATTTTCACCTTCAGCCTCACAGGAAAAATCGACCCCCTGCCAAGGCCCACGAAAAGTAAAGCGCATGGACTGGAGTTCACCGCTCCACCCAAAAGGGTTGGAAGGGAGTACCAGCCGGGATATCTCTCCAGTAAGGTCAACACTTCGGTACACCTCAACGGCTCCAGCGAGCTTTATCCATCCCTCTCCCCAGTCACACACAAATTCGTCAACGGTAAGAGTCTTACCCTGGAGCAACCCCCGCAAAGCAAGGGTTCCACTTTTTTCCCCCGCATTCCAAGAAGAGGAAAGGGATAAATCCAGTGCCCAATCCTCCTTTGACCCAGAAAGAGAGCCTTTACCCTGGACCAAACCCGAAACCTCCCAACCTGCAAAGCGATAAGCAAACGGATAATCGAATGCTTCGAGTTCACCAGTAAAACGCTCTCTATCCATATCTATATTTCCTTTAATCCAGCCATTTCCATTCTGAAGAACGATAGCGTCTGCGACAAGTCTCCCACCCCTATATGTCACCATTCCACCGGCAACGTGACCTAAAATGATACTGTTCCACCACAGTTCACCTTCGGTGAGTGCAATTTTCACCACTTCCTTCCCCTTCCCCGCTTCGATATGCAATGTTCCAGAAACAGTACCGGTAACTGGCAGAGACATAAAACGCTCAAACCGCATTCCCCGTGCGTTTCCATCCAGGAATAACCGTCCATCTTGAAAAGACCCCACTACCTCAAGGTTTCCTCCAAAAAGGCCACCACTCCCCGAAAGCAACGGTGCCCTATCAGGTGCTATCTCCACTTCCACGTGGGGAGTTTCAACGGAGAAACGATCAAAAGTGAGTGCATCGCTTGTAAAAGAAAGCTTTCCTCTCCATCCTTCCTTGTTCCAGACTACTTTTCCCGTCAACAACCCCTTTCCCTGGGGAAGCGAATTCCCTCCCAGAAGCTGAATCTCCAATGGTTGCAAAACGAAGTTGAGTTCTTCACCCAGCCAGAATCCCTTTATTTCACCTTTTCCAGTCACTCCTGGCAGAGAAACAGCATCAAGCACAAGGGAAACTTCACGTTTTTTTCCCCAAAAGGAAAATTTTCCTCGTGCCTCCATGCTTCTAGAAGGAGCCTGCACCTGAATATTCCCTTTCCAATCCTGGGGAAAGGACACGTTTTCTCCCTGAATGGAGAGTACAATACGCTGGTCTTTGTTTTCTCCACTCATCACACCTTGAATCGTTAAAGGAAAATGCTCTGCAAGCTTTACAGATGTTTCTCCTGCGAATTTCCATCCCCCCCAATCCACCGTCAGCCCCAAAATGGTAATCAGGGTATCATGCCATGACAATTGCCCATCCACAATTACAGGGTCTTTCTTATCCAGACTCTCCGCGTGAACCAGGTTATTTTCAAGGTCGAAACGTCCTTTCCAGCGACTTTTATCCCGTAGAATCCCGGCTTCCCAGGACAACTCCCTGTTTTCTCGAAGAACTCCTTTTATTTCCAGCTCTTCATTTTCGATTTCCATCACGAATTCATCTTGCAAATTCCTAAGACGAATCGTTAGAGGTGCAAGCGGCACGTTCCCTCTCCACTGCAATTTTCGTAAGACCGCTTCAAAAGGAGGCCAGCGGGAAAAGGTTAACGAGGTCAACCAATCCAAAGGATTACCAGGTTTGGTGGTGAGCACGCCATCATCGAGTTCAACGTGCATCCACCCCCGTGATGCTTGACCATATAGGAAAAAAACTGGACTCCAACGCACCCTTCCCCGGGAAACCAAAAGGGAAAAATTGTTCCCTTGAATGGCAATACCCTTTATTTCCAGCGAAAGTGGAAAACGAAGCGTTACCTCCTTGATAGAAATCTCCACCGCCGTGAGCTGCTCAATTTTTGTGAGGAGTCGTTGGACAAGCATGCAAAGCAACCTATCCTTTTCCTGCCATAGGAAAAGACCCAAAAGGAAAGCTACAAAAAGAAGTAAAACAATTCCGCTTCTGTGATGCCTCAATTAATCCACACCTTCGCGGAAAAATTTCCTTCCAGAATCACCGGGAGATAGATGTTCTGAGAAAAATAAACCTGACGGTTTTCTGAGGAACCCATTTTCGCTATCACCTCAACTTTGATCCCGTTACGTCTGAACTCCTCAAACCAGTTACGGAGGTATTCAGATAGGGTTGGAGGAAGCGTACCAGAAGGCGGAGGTGTCTCTTCACCAATTCCCCGACCTTGCACAAGCACCTCTGCTTCTCCAGCAGAAAAATCAGCCGGTATGGTCAAGGGAAAGGCAATGGCTCGTTCCCCCTGGCGATACAGGAAAAAGTTAATTCTCCCTTCTGCGGGTTCCTCTCGCTTCACAATTCGAGGAAATTCCGCCGAGAGCAACCATCCTTTTTGGAGGTCTGGAAAAATTTCTATGGTCAGTTCCATTTTCTCCGGCGTTACATCCTGATAGGGATTTGCCAAAACCACCTCCAGAACCTTCCCCATGGAATCGGCAATGGCGTTACCGATATCCGAATCACTGAGCACAAAGAATTCCTCCCGAAGGGTGAAATCGCCTTTCCCCATCTTCAATACCACATTTCCACTGCCCGGAACTTGACTATCAATGGTCCGGTCTATGCTATCGAGAATCACTTTAGGAATGACCTCCAAAAGGATTGAGCTATCCCTCACAGATAGATAATGGTACTCTCCCCTTTTGCTTCCTCCCCTCACCACGATGGTTACCTCGCTGCCTTCCGGAAGCGTACCAATTCTCCCCGAAACCCCTACCCCCCGATCCTGGTCAATCATCCCAACGGTTTCAAGGGAGGTCCCAACCTTAAAGGGAAAATCTTCACCTTTCAAGCTAAAATTCACATAAACAGAAGAAAGAAAATAACTTGCCTTTCCTCGATGCAAAAATGGATGCCCCAGAGCCAAAATGCGTTCTCCGTCCCGAAAGGTGAGTGTCCCGATGCTCATGATTTCCGCATCACCAGTCAAAAGCTGGATTCCTATGGCACTCCCAGGTTGAAGCGGAGCTTCACTTTTTTCTTTTTCTCTCCCTCCAAAAATAAAACTGGGAAGGGTAAAAATTGTCCGGAGCGCAAATTCATCCCGCAGAGTTTTTGCAAGCAATTCCCCAGCTCTTCCCCGAAAACCCCGCAGAAAAACAACCGAGCTTTCTAAACCGTCAAGAGGGGCAAGGGTCTCCTCTTCCTTCCAAATGGAGAGCATGGCCTCGATTGGCGTTACCACTCCGACCAGATTGTCCTGCGTCTCCCAGTTATAGGCCAGGGCTCCAGCAATTTTTCCCTTGATATATACGGGGCTGCCGCTCATCCCGGCAGAAATTCCACCTAGGCTTTTTACACGCTGATCCTCAACCCGTACGACAAAGTAACTGTCGCGAATATCCTTGCTTCGCACCACATCGATAACTTCAACCTTGAACTCTTCCACTTTGGTTCCATGAAACACAGTTTTTCCCACAGCCTCCATGCCCTTCTGCACGTCCTGAAAGGGGAAATACGAAAGGCGAGCCCATCCTGACGGGACAAAAGTAAGACAAATGAATATTAAAACTCCCCAAATTATGAAAAGATTCTGACGTGTAACATCCAAACCCTATGCATTCCTTTCTTTGCTGAAAAGGAACCCGTTTCGTAGTGCTTTCAAATGGTCGAGTACCTTACCTGCGCCGAGCGCCACACAGGAAATGGGGTCATCTGCGACATAAACCGGTGTACCCAGTGCTCGAGAAAACATTTCATCAATACCCCGAAGAAGCGATCCTCCCCCAGTAAGACAAATTCCTTTCTCCCCAATATCGGCAGCAAGCTCCGGAGGTGTATGTTCAAGAACGGATCTTGCCGTCTCAATAATGGCAGTCAGCGGCTCAATAAGGCAACGATATATCTCCGAAGACGTCACCGCCACCTCCTTGGGTAGACCCGATACCAGATCTCTCCCCTTCACTCGAATGGTCTTTTCCTCTTGGGGAGGAATAGCCCACCCAATCTCAATTTTAATCACTTCGGCAGTTCTTTCTCCAATCATGAGGCTCGATTTTTTTCGTAAATGCCGGATAATCGCTTCATCCATCTTGTCTCCAGCCACTCGGACTGATTGGCTCACCACCACTCCTCCCAGAGAAAGCACCGCAATGTCAGTGGTCCCACCGCCGATATCGATCACCATATTCCCCGAGGGACCAACGATATCCAAGCCTGCTCCCAGCGCGGCGGCCATCGGTTCCTCAATCAAGTAAGCTTTTCTGGCTCCTGCATGGTAGGCGGCGTCAAGAACCGCCCGTTTCTCCACCTCTGTCCCACCAGAGGGAACACAAATGACCACATCCGGCCTAAAGAGGCTCTTTCCACAAACTCGCTGAATAAAGTAGGACAACATCCGTCGAGTAATTTCGTAATTACTGATTACCCCTTCTCGTAATGGCCGGTGAGCCGTAATATATTCTGGAGTTTTGCCAATCATCTCCCACGCTTCTCTGCCCACCGCCAGAATTTCGTTCGAATTTTTGGCTATAGCGACCACCGAAGGCTCATTCAGCACAACCCCTCGCCCGTATACATAGATCAGAGTGGTTGCCGTCCCCAAGTCGATTCCCAATCGTTTATTCCACATTGGACTTCCTCCTACTCAGTCACTAATTCGTTCTATCGAAGCACCAAGGAAAGCTAACTTTTCTTCCAAACGCTCATATCCCCGGTCAACATGGGTGACGCCGTTCACCTCGGTTACTCCCTCTGCCGCAAGAGCGGCAAGGATTAATGCCGCACCAGCCCGTAAATCGGTAGCAGTCACCTCGGTACCGGTGAGTTTTTCCACCCCCACAACCACTGCGCTTCTTCCCTCTACCTGTATCTTTGCCCCCATCCGTTCCAGTTCTCCAACATGAGCGAAACGGCTTTCAAAAACAGTCTCGGTAATCACACTCACGCCATCCGCAAGACACAGTAACGCCA
This sequence comes from Atribacterota bacterium, assembly GCA_039638595.1. NCBI lineage: Bacteria > Pseudomonadati > Atribacterota > Atribacteria > Atribacterales > Candidatus Caldatribacteriaceae > Candidatus Profundicultor > Candidatus Profundicultor thermophilus. The sequence continues at coordinate 43,320 of JBDIWM010000009.1, read as the reverse complement.
TAAACTGGGCCTGCATGTCGGTAGGAAAACCGGGATAAGGCATGGTTTTAATATTGGTGGCCTTTGGCCGCTCCTCCATGGTCACGAAAATCTTATCTTCCTCCATCTTTTCGACCTGTACCCCAATCTCTTCCAGTTTCGTCAATATGGAACGCAAAAGGGCATAATCAACACCTTTCACAGTGACTTTTCCTCTGGTGATGGCACTGGCTACACAGAAGGTGCCAGCCTCAATGCGGTCATTCATAATCCGGTATTCACAACCCTCAAGATGCTTTTTTCCCCGAACCACGATGGTATCCGTCCCCGCCCCTTCAATCTCTGCTCCCATAAGCGACAGAAAATGCGCCAAATCCACAACTTCTGGCTCTCGAGCGGCGTTGGCAATGACCGTTTCTTCCGGAATGGTGGCAGCGAGCATCATCACATTTTCTGTGGCTCCCACACTGGGAAAATCGAGGTACACCTCTCCTCCGTGGAGCTCTTTCGCCCACCCTTCTATGTACCCGGAGCGCATGGAAACGTCCACTCCAAGATGCGAAAAACCCTTAAGATGCAGATCAATGGGTCGCGAACCAATAGCACACCCACCAGGAAGAGGTACCTGGGCACGACCAAACCGAGAAAGGAGCGGTCCAGTCACCAGAAACGAAGCGCGCATCCTGCGGATCAGCTCATACGGAGGCTCAATCAGCTCCAAAAAACCAGGATAAATGGTATAACTCCGGCTACCTACCCTTTCTACTTTTACCCCCAGGCTCTCAAGCACCATGAGCATGGTACGGACATCCAGAAGATCCGGTACATTATGGACGGTCGACGGAGATTCACTCAAAAGTGCCGCCGCCAGGACTGGTAAAGCCGCGTTTTTCGAACCGCTGACTTCAATTTCACCCCTCAAAGGTTGAGCACCATAAATACGAAATTTCGCCACTTTTGTCTCCACTGCAGAAAAGATTTGTCAAAATAATTATAACCAATTTTATCTTCCCACAACACGCCGAACACAAATTTTCTCTGCTTACTCTTTGTTCTTTTCCTCAGCCACCCCGGCTCCTTCCTTCTGAAAAAACTCAAATTCCACCTTCCCACCCTCATTCAACACCAGATATGCGGCAAAACGCTTTCCTTTTCGGGAACGAAAACCAACAATTTTTCCAGTCCTTCCCCGCAGAAGGAGTTCCTGAACCTGGCGTCGGCTGAGATTCTTTCCAGCAATCTGCTTCCAAACCGAGAACGAACATCCCTCTTTCCAGCGAGAACAGAAAAAATTCTTTTTGCTCTCATAAACTGGAGCACCACACAGGGGACATTGACCAAGCGGAGCATTCATCTTAGCCCGTACATTTCCTGCGTCCTGAGATTTGACCTTTTCCACAATTTCCACGGTTAATTTCTTGATCTCTTCCATAAATACTTCTCGTTGAAACAGCCCCTTCTCCATCAAGGCGAGCTTCTTTTCCCACTCTCCAGTGAGCTGTGGTGAGGCCAGCTCAAAGACCGGGATATTTTCTACCAGATTAATGAGTTCTATACCCTTGGGGGTGGGGAAAAGCGTTTTTTTCTCCCGCTCCACATACCCAACCTCGATCAGGCGTTCGATAATGCTGGCCCGAGTCGCTGGAGTCCCGATACCACTCTCTTTCAAAACCTCCCGCAATTCTTCATCCTCAACAAATCGACCCGCCCCTTCCATTGCCGCAAGGAGCGCGGCTTCAGTGTACCGGGGAGGAGCTTTGGTCTCCTTTTCTTCCTTCCAGGCTTTTTCAACAACCACTTCAATCCCTTTCTCTAAACGGGGAAGATACGTCTCGCCCTGTTCGTCCTCTTTCTCCCGGTACAATCTCCGCCATCCTGCTTCAAGCATGATCTTCGCCTTGCTCACGAATTTTTCACCGTCAACCATGGTCTTAACAGTCCTGTGCATCCACAGAGCGTCAGGATAAAAAACGCTCAGGAATCGGCGCACCAAAAGGTCCATCACTTTTTTCTCGCTTTCCGAGAGCACTTCCCAGCGAATTTCCTCCCCAGTGGGAATAATCGCATGGTGGTCAGAAACCTTGCTCCGGTCAAAAATCCGGCGATCAGAAAGCGACCGATGAGGATCTATTCCGGTTGTAAAATCCTGAAAGCCACACCGCTCCAGCATGGAAAAGGATTTCTCAACCTGAGACATCAAATCCTCAGAAAGATATCGAGAGCTCGTCCGGGGATAGGTGATCAGCTTATAATGCTCATACAGTTTCTGGGCAATATCAAGGGTCCGCTGTGCAGGGTACCCAAAGAGGCGATTCGCATCTCGCTGAAGTTCAGTGAGGTCATAGAGCAATGGATGGGCTTCAGCCATTTTCTGCTCACTAAAATCGCTCACCTGACCCTTTTTACCCAGGATTTTATCCAACACCTCTTGCGCCTTGGCTTCCTCAAAAAAACGGTCCTCCCCATTGTGCCATTTCCCCACATATCTTCCTTGGGGTGAATCGAATTCGGCAAAAACTTCAAAGTAAGTGGTGGGTTGAAACTCTTGAATTTCTCGTTCCCGGTGAACGAGAATCGCCAGAGTTGGTGTCTGAACCCTCCCCACGGAAAGAAGAATTTTGTAGCGAGTGGTAAAAACTCTGGTTCCGTTGATCCCCACCAACCAGTCACCTTCCGAACGGCACTTGGCGGCATGGGCCAGAAACTCGTATTCATCCGCGGCCTTCAATTCTAAAAACGCTTTGCGGATTGCTTCTTTGGTCATGGAAGAAAGCCAGAGTCGCCAGACGGGTTTCTCGCCGCCTAAAAACTCATAAATGTAACGGAAAATCAATTCTCCTTCCCGCCCTGCGTCACAGGCGTTCACAACACCATCAACTTCGGAAGACGCAAGAAGTTCCCGAATAACCGCGAGGCGCTTTTCTGCTCCTTCAATGGGTTTCAGTATAAAGGTTTGAGGAATAATTGGCAAAAGGTTGAGCCTCCAGGATTTCAATTTTCGGTCATAATCTTCCGGTTCAGCCAGGGTCACCAGGTGTCCCAAGGCCCAGGTAACGAAATACTCTTCACCTTCCAAATACTCTTTACGGTTCTCAAATTGGCCCAGTGCTTTCGCAATGTCACTCGCCACACTGGGTTTCTCGGTAATCACCAGTTTCTTACCCATTCTTTTCTCTCCAATCCAAACGATGTGTCTCGTTACTCTTTGGACGACGGACGGCGATAGGGCCGATACGGCGCTGGAATATATTCAACCGATGGCCTCTGGGTGAACGGCTGGGGATAGAAGTCCATCAACTCATATACCTCATCTGGAAGCCCTTCCCGTACCGGAAGACCCAGTTCACGAGCCATTTCCAGAGTCAGGGGAAAATCATGTGTCCATCTTCCTTCAGAAAGAATCGTGGCCAACTCTTTCGCTTGCTCTTCCGACATTTTCTCGTGCACCAGATTAAAGACCACCTGATATACCTGGCGGACCGCCTTACGGGCGATATCACCTAAAATAAGCGTTTCATCGTCCCGGTTAGGATTCGGTTCTTCGAGCGCTTTCAAAATCGAAGCAGCTGGATACTGCCCGTGGGGGGTTCCTATCTGCGGATCAACCGGCCCTAAAACTGCATTGGGATCCATAACAATTTCATCGGCTGCCAGGGCAATCAGCGTTCCTCCAGACATAGCGTAATGCGGCACAAATACGGTTACTTTTGCTTTATGTCTTTTCAGAGCACAAGCAATCTGTTCTGCCGCTAGAACCAGCCCCCCGGGGGTATGGAGGACAAGATCAATGGGCATATCCTCCGGTGTTAAATGAATGGCTCGCAAGACCTTTTCCGAATCTTCAATATTGATGTAGCGAGCAATGGGCAAACCCAAAAAACTGACCGATTCCTGGCGATGAATGAGTACAATAACCCTTGAACGGCGTTTCCGCTCAAAATTGCGAATGGCCAACAATCGTTGCTGTTCCAGAACCTTTCTCTGTAAAACCGGAAAATAAAAGCTTACAATGAGCAGCAAAAAAATGATATTCCAAAACATCAGTCTCCCTCCTGTGTTTTTTGAAAACGGAGTTTTCCCTCCTCAAACAGGTCTCCTCCATACACATCATAGGCTACAATGAGCGGAAAATCCTGAACCGCGATTCGGAGCAATGCCTGGGCCCCCAAATCCTCGTACGCACAGATTTCCTTCTGAATCACAAAGCTGGCAAGATATGCCCCTGCACCCCCACAAGCGACAAAATAAACCGCTTTCAATTTTTCACACAGTTTCTTCGCGATTTCACTTCTGGGCCCCTTCCCGATAGTGGCCCGAACTCCCCGAGAAAGAAACGTCTCCAGATATCGGTCCATCCGGGAACTGGTGGTCGGACCGATGGACCCTACTACTTCATACGGAGGCGCAGGTGTTGGCCCCGCATAGTACAGCACACTTCCTGCAAGCTGAACCGGTATTTCCCCACCTCTCTCCCAAACTTCCACTATTCGGCGGTGGGTTGCATCCCGAGCCACATAGAGCTCACCGCTCAGCGAAACCATGTCTCCGATACGAAGCATCATTACTTCCTCAACCGATAACGGTGTCTTTAGCACAAAATCTCGCCCTTTCAAGACACTCACCACCATAAGGTTTTCCTTCGAAAAACGTGACAGCTACAGGCGATTCCCACCGGGAAACTGGCAATATGACAGGGATAGGTTTCAATACGTACTTCAAGACACGTGACCTTCCCTCCCACCCCCTGGGGACCAATCCCCAGTTGATTCACATCCTGAAGCCATTTCTCTTCCAGAACCCGATAGCGCGGGTCAGGATGCACACTTCCCAGTGGACGACTCAAGGCACGATGAGCAAGAAACAGAGCATAGAGCGCGCTACCGCCAACACCAACACCCACGATAAGGGGTGGACAGGCCTGGGCCGCTTTTTCATTCAATGTTCGCAAAACCACCTCCTCGACCTCTTCAACAAGACTTCCTGGCTCCAGGACAGTCAAGGTAGTGATATTATCACACCCACCACCCTTGACCAACAATTCGATCTGGAACCGTTCTCCTTTGACCACATCAAAAAAATAGACTCCAGGGGTATTATCCTGGGTATTTTTTCCAAAAAAGGGGTCAGAAATGATGGATTTCCGAAAGTACCCTCGCTCATAAGCTCGGCGGATTCCCTCATCAAGGGCTTCCCGAATACTCCCTCCTTCCACTCTGACCTCCTCTCCCATGATAACCTCTGCCATAACCATCCCTGTATCCTGACAGAGCGGAAGCTTTTTTTCCTCCGCAACAGCATAGTTTTCCAGAACCTGCGAGAGCATTTCTTTTCCGCTTTCACTTTCCTCTTTCTGCCAAGCCCAGAACATCTTCTCTCGCAAACCCTGGCTACCAAAAACATTCAACTCCCACAGCGATTTCTCCACAGCCTGGACGATTTCTCGCGCTTGTACAACTTTCATTCCTCACGTCTCCTCCATCGGGAGAGGAATATATCCCTTTTCCATGGCTTCCCGAACCAGTGCTCTTGCCCGTCCAATGATCATCCTGACCTCATTCTCGAGTTCATTTTCGCTCACCACTCTCTGAGCGAGTCCCTGCTCCTGGGCCTTCAACGCCACAGCTTTTGCCTCTTCTACATACACTTCCCACTCCTCCATGCTGGGAATAATGTACTCCTCACTCAATCCCTTGGATCGCGCATAACGATAAAGCGCCAAAGCAGCTTCCACACACATCTCATCGGTAATCGCTCGGGCTCGGGCACTTAAAACACCACGGAAAAGGCCAGGAAAACCCAGAGAATTGTTAATTTGATTGGGAAAATCAGAACGACCTGTAGCGACAACTCTGGCTCCCGCTGCCTTTGCCTCCCAGGGCCAGATTTCAGGAGTGGGATTCGCACAGGCAAAAACGATGGCATCACGATTCATGCGCCGAACCCACTCTGGAAGAATGACTCCCGGACCAGGTGCAGAAAGGGCAATCAAGACATCTCTCCCTTCAATCGCTTCTTTTGTGCCACCCTGAATATTACCTCCGTTGGTTAACCAGCAAAGTTCCCACTTCCAGGGATTCTCTTCTTCCAAATCTTTCCTCTCCCGCGAGAGGACTCCTTTCCGGTCACAGAGCACCATGTTTTCCCCTCTTACCCCTGCTTTCATCAGAAGATGCGCAATACGGACATTGGATGCTCCAGCCCCAATGAGAGCAATCCCCACTTCCTCTTTTTTCTTTCCCACCACATCCAGAGCCCCCAAAAGACCAGCAAGAACCACCAAAGCCGTTCCCTGCTGGTCATCATGCCATACTGGTATCGTCAGTTTCTTCTTCAGTTCCTCCAGAAGTTCAAAACAAAAAGGCTGAGCAATATCTTCCAGGTTAACCCCTCCAAAACTCGGTTCAATCATAGTCACAAAATCGACAAGGTCATGAGGTCTTTTCACCCGAACACAAAGGGGAAAAGCATCCACCCCCCCCAGATACCGAAATAGGAGTGCTTTCCCCTCCATAACCGGCAACGCCGCCTCTGGGCCAATATTCCCCAGACCCAGAACCCGAGAACCATCGGACACGACGGCAACCGAATTCCACCGATTGGTGTACTGAAACGAAAATGACTTTTCTTCAAAGATGCGTCGCGAGACCTCGGCAACTCCCGGAGTGTACCAGAGAGCAAAATCATCGTAATTCCGCACCGGACACTTGAGATTGATTTCAATCTTTCCCTGGTAAAAAGCATGAAGCCTCAAAGACTCTATAAAAGGTTTATGAAGTTCTTCTTCGTTTCTTCTCTCCATACCCAAAACCTTCTCCTTCCTTTTTCTGGTCTTCCCATTGTAACATAAACCCGAAAGCCGTGAAGTATTCCGAATGCTTCCCATAACGGTACAACCTGCTTTTCTCTGCAAAGGGTGGTCCCTGACGAAACATTCCCTGCTATAATGATTCCGAAGGATGAACAGAGAAAAACCAACCGTTCTCGTATTTTACAGTCGAAAAAATAGGTTCAGTTTCAATGCCCTAATTGCCTCACTGTGCGCAACAGATCTGAAAAGAAAGGTAAATCTGGTGTGGGCAATAAATCAAGAAGAGCTCTATCATCGTGTTGCTGCTTTACCCCAGCCGGTTCTCCTCCTTTTTTCTAGCACCAGTCCAGAAAAGGAAGAAAAGAGAAAAATCCTCCACACTGTCAAAAATATACGACCTGAAACCATTCTCTGTGGCGGTGGCCCCCACCTGAGCGCTTGCCCAGAAGCGTTTCTTCCTCTTGCCACCATCACTGTGCAAGGAGAAGGAGAAGTCGCTATTCAGGAAATCGTTTCTCGCTTCATCACAGGACAATTATCCCTTGAGTACCAAACGGTCTTTACCGGTCCTGTTGACCTCGACCGTTTCCCTCCGTTTCCTCATGAACTTGGTGTTTTTGGCCCCATCGAAATCACCCGAGGTTGCCCCTTTGCCTGTGCCTTCTGTCAAACTTCATTCCTTTTCGGCCCCACCGTAAGACACCGCAACCTCTCCCACGTTCTCGAGTACGTGAAAATTATGAAACGGAAAAACCTCCTTGACCTGCGCTTTATTACTCCCAACGCCCTGGCTTACGGGTCGCCCGACGGGAGAACTGTTTGCCCCAATGCTCTGGCTCAGCTCCTCGGGGAATTGAGAAAGATAGTCGGGAAAAAAGGGCGCATTTTCTTCGGGTCATTTCCCTCAGAAATACGACCTGATTTTGCCTCCTGGGAACTCTTGAAACTCCTCAAAGAGCATGTGGATAACGACAATCTGATCATCGGAGCCCAATCCGGAAGTAATGCACTCCTGCGACGTATGCATCGACAACACCAGCAAGAAGACATCCTCAGAGCCACTGAACTCGCACTCCGGGCTGGTTTTAAAGTCAACGTCGATTTCATCTTCGGATGCCCGGAAGAAAACGAAGAAGAAGAACGTGAGAATTTGGCTACAGTGTGCACGCTTGCAGAAATGGGGGCCATCATTCACGCACACACGTTTATGCCCTTACCCGGAACACCTTGGGGAGAAAAAGCTGGAACGCCCCTTTCACCACAAACGAAGAAAGTTCTGGGACGACTCGCGCAACAAGGAAAACTCTTCGGACAGTGGTACACCCAGGAACGTCACGCACAGATTTTGCGAAAAAATCAGTGCGAAGAAAAGCGAAAATAGACGATATCCCCATCCTGAATCTCGTACTCTTTTCCCTCCTGACGGATATGTCCCAGCTGGCGGGCTTTTTCAAAAGACCCTATCGCCATAAGCTCGCTAAAATGAATCACCTCGGCTTTAATAAAGCCCTTTTCCATATCGCTGTGAACCTTCCCCGCAGCCTGAGGTGCCTTACTTCCCCGCAAAAGTTCTCGAGCCCGTAACTCTTTATCTCCAAAGGTATAAAAGGTGATAAGGTTCAAAAGACGGTATGCCGTCTGTACCACCAGCTTCAATCCCGTATCCTCAACTCCAAATTCCTGGAGGAACGCTTTTCGCTCTTCAGGCAGAAAGTCCTGAAGTTCTTCCTCCAATTTCGCAAAGACGGGTAAAATCGTGACACCCCTTTCCGCTAAGGTTGTTTTGACTTGTTGAAAAAGGAGTTTGGAGGTGTCCTGCTCATCTAGGTTCGCAACGTAGAAAAGCGGCTTTAAGGTGACAAATTGAGAAGAACTGAGGATTTCTTTTTCTTCTTCATCCAAGGTCACCTCCCGCAAGGGTGTACCTTGGCGAAGGGAAAAAAGGCATTTTTCCAAAACCTTTCCTTCAAGATGGACCTTCTCATCCTTAATCTTTCGCGCCAATTCTTTGACCTTCTCCCAGCGCTTTTCAGCAATTTCTAAATCAGAAAGGGCCAGTTCCAGATCGACGACTTCCTGATCTCGCAAGGGATCCACATTTTCCATCACGTGTGGAACTCTTTCGTCACCAAAAAAACGAATCACTTCCAGTACCACATCGACGCCCCGAATTACGCTTAAAAATTGATTACCAAGCCCTTCTCCACGGCTCGCTCCCTTCACCAGTCCGGCTACATCGACAAATTCGATGGTTGCCGGAACAACCCGCGGTGGAGAAAGAAGCTCACCCAAAATGGTAAGGCGTTCATCGGGAACCGTAACCACCCCGGGGTTGGGCTCAATCGTGCAGAAAGGATAACTGGCCACTTCAGCGTGCCCCCTGGTAAGAAGATTAAAAAGGGTGGTTTTCCCTGCATTTGGCAATCCCACAATGCCTACCCGAAGACCCACCTTACACCTCGAGCATACTTTCCTGAGGTAAAAGTGACATGCCCCGGCGCTTAATACCCCGAATTTTCCCTTCCAGTTTCCGCCGGGGAACCATGACAAATCGACCACACCGAAGACATCTGATGCCAATATCAACTCCCACACGAATTACTCGCCATTCTTGGCTTCCACAGGGGTGAGCTTTTTTGAGCACCAGAATATCATCGATCTCTAACCTGATAATACCCAAAACCACTCCTCCTCATTCGAGATACGTGTCTTCACAAAAAATCTTCTCCAAAGGCCGCCGTGGAGTCGCCTGAGGAAGTTTGACCGGATATCCCAAAGGCGTTATCCCTACAATTCTCACTTCTGGAGGAATAGCGCAGATTTCCTTAATTCGTTCCTCGTCAAAAGCACCAATCCAGCAGGTTCCCAGACCCTTTCCCCAGGCCATGAGCATCAAATGGGTGAGGGCTATGGCTACATCAACAGGCCAGCTTTCCATATAATTTCCAATACAACCGCCCCGAGCAATAGCACAGGCCACAATCACCACTGGCGCCTCCCCCACAAACTCCTGTCCAAAACAGGCTTGGGCGATCAACCGCCGTTTTTTCTCGTTTTTGACCACCACAAACTTCCAGGGTTGGAGATTATTGGCCGAAGGAGCAAGCCTCGCCGCGTTGAGGACCGCCTTCAAATCTTCCTCAGCCACTTCCTCAGCACGAAATTTTCGAACACTCCTTCGCGTTTCAATCGCTTCGGTTAAGTCCATGTCCATTCCTCCTTTTTACTTGTCATCAGGTTCGCCTTCCACAGTCACATCCACAGTTTGGCGGGGGATTTTGATTTCCAAGTAGGGCTGAAGCCTGTATGGATCGGCGATGACGTTTTTATTGGCCTCAAGGATCGCTTTCCACTTTCGACCATCTCGATAGTATCGCCGTGCAATGGTCCACAGATTATCCCAGGGTAAAATGACATAGGAAGTATATTTCTCGGTCTCTTCTAACTGACGGCTCAATTCCTCATTTTTTTTCTGAAGAGCCTCAATCTGTTCTTCTTTCTCCTTAAGCTGCTGCTTTAAAACGTTAACTCCCTCTTCGGCCTTCTGCAAGGTTTCTCGTAACCGGTTAATTTCTTCCGTAGAACCTTTTTCAACCTCGAGCTTCTGGAGTTCTCCCCTGATTTTTTCCACCTCGTACTGCTGCTTTTGGAGTTCGCTTTCCAGATCCATCTTTTCTCCAGCCAAACTTTCTATTTCCTGGCGCAACCGCTCTTTTTCCTGACTCAGACTTTCTACATCACCGATAATTTCTTTCCCCTTTTTGAGACTTTCCACCTCCTGAGTAAGATTTTCAAAGCGTTTTTCAATGTTCGACTTCTCTTGCCACAATTCCTCGACCATCTTCCGGAGCGATTCAATTTCTGCCGACGTGGCTGGATAGCGTTCCATCACCCCCTCAATTTTCTTAGCCACTGCCTGAATTTCCTCTCCCATGGAAGAAATCTTAGCCTCAATACCCATACGGAAGAAGTTTTGTGCAAAACCTTCGACCTCCTGGAGACGTTGTGATACCCCTGCGAGCCCCTCTTCCAGGTTTTGCAGAGCCTGCGCTGCATGTTGAGGAGGCGTAATACCTTCTTTTTTCAACGCTCCCAAATCCTCTTGAATGGTTTCCACGCTTTTTGTCAATTGCTGAACTTCAAGACTCGTGGCACGAACCAGGTTGTCCATTTTCGTCTCGTGCTCTTTGAGGCTTGCTTCCAGAGTAGAAATCTGACCATTAAACTGGTATAACCTCTCTTCGAGTTCCTTCCGCAGCCCAGAAAGGCTCTCCAACTCCTCCTTCATTTTCATCAAAGCCTCCTGGGTAGAACGACCTGCCGCTTCTTCTTCAGCGATACGCTTTTCTAAATTTCCAATATCTTTCTTACGCCCCTCCAGTTCCTGTTGTAACCGTTCTCGTTCTTCATACCACAAACGCAACTGGGACAAAATCTCTTCTTTCTGAGCAAGGATGGTAGCCATGTCTTTCTCCAGCACTTCCAGCCTGGCCTTATCAGGCAGCTCTTTTAACGCCTTGTCCAATTTTTCGTCGATTTCCTGTCCTAATTCTCCTTTAAAGCTCGTTAGCTCCCGGAGTCTTCCCTCCCAGAGAGCAATACTTTGACCCACTTCTGCAATATCTTTGTATAGCTTTTCAACGATTCCGGCATTCTCACCAAGCTTGTTCTCTACCTCCATAATCCATACTTTATTTTTCTCAAAATCGCCCTCCAGCAGAGAAACCTTCTCCTGGAGTGCCTCAATCGCTGGCTCGAGTTCTTCTCGAATTTCTCCCACCCGCCGAGATTGTTCGTTAAATAAACCTTCTACCTCCCTCAGGCGTTCTTCAAGCTCCTTCCACTTCGCATCCACCTTGACCGCTAAATCCTTGATACTTCCCTCAAAAACCTGTAACTGCTTTTGCCACTCCAAGACGAATTCTTCCCAGCGATTCTGAGGAACATATTCCTTCTGAAGTGCTGCCAGTCTTTGACTGATGGTCTCCCAATCTTGTATCTTTTCTTCCAAAAGATCCCTGGTTTCCTGGAATGAAGCAGAAAGAATTTGCAACTTTTCCTCTATTTCCCCTTTCAGCACAGCGATATCTTGCTGCAAGCCCTCCAGAATGGCCTTCAGCGTTTCAAAATCCCTGTTCACTTTGCCCTCAAGATCCTGAAACACCCCATCCTTCTCCTTAAGCTTCTGTTCCAGGTCCTCCCAAAGTGATCTCAGTTCTTTGTCTTTATCCTGAACGTACTTTAAAAGCGCTGAAAAACGCTGGTCGATATGTAACGCACTCAGCAAATTTTCCAATTCGGCAAGGTTTTTCCGCATCTCTTGACGAATTGTTTCCATCCTGGAATCATGAGCGGCAATACTCTGTTCCATGGCTTGAACCGTATCCTGGAGTGTTTGCACTCGGCTCAGAGAAGATTGAACAAGCGTTTTCAGACTTTCAAGGCTTCCAACCCAATCCTGCCACTTTTCATCGAAAATCCTTAGAGCTTGTTTCAGTCCCTCAGTCTCTTTTTCCTGATTGTCGATTCGTTTCCCAAGTTCCTCAACGATTTTCTTTTCCTCAAGTTGCGAAGCAGTGACTTGCTGAAAAGATGAAGATAATGAATCCACCTTCTGGCTGACAACATTGAAGAGCGACTCCACTTCCGAAAGTCGTCTAACTTTCGCCTCCAAAACCCCAACCCTGTCATCCATTTGAGTAAGCATATCTTTCGCACCTTTTGTCCTCTTTTCCACCTCATCCAACTTTCTCTGGACATCAGTAATGGTCTTTTGCCCCTCTGCCTGAAAATTGTCAAGATTCTTCACCGATGTTGCCAGAGAATCCACCTTCTTGCTAACCTCCAAAGTGGCTTTTACCTGTTCCTCCATACCCAAAAGCCGCTCACGCAATTGCGATAAATCACCCGGAAACGTTTTGAGAGTAGTGTCCAAATCTTCCACCCTTTTTCCCACTTCCGAAAGTCGTGTTTCCATCTCTTGCAACCGACCACCCAAACGAGGTACTTGAGCAAGAAGTACCAAAGCAAGGATAATCGCCACAATCGCCACGAGAAGCCCAAACCATGTTTTCAAAAAACCACCTCCCCTCACAAATCCTTAGAAAATTATAGCACAAAGAACTTTTGACCTTGCGAGTAATGACTCTGAGGAAACCTTATCGCAGAAGGAAACTCAAAATCAACGAGCAGAACCGAGAAAATAGAGAAGAGAGAAAAGGAACCAGAGAATGAAAAATACAACCCAATACGCCTTTCTCCAGTTCCTCAATTTTCTTTCCCTACGAGATGAAACAGTGAAAAACACCGCCCTACTCTTTGTCTTCACTCATAATCTGAGCGTAAACGGCACGAGCGAATTCTCTTTTTGTGCTCCGATCCACGAATTTTAAAGCTCGCAAGAGCTCATATTCTTCTTTCTCCAAACTCCCCCTTTTCATTTCTCGTTCCAGTTCTGGAACGTGAAAATATTCAAGGCTCAGAGTTGCCACGAGGAAATCTCTCCCCTCGGGAGTTCTGATTCGTGCTTCCAGTTTCTCTACAATCGATATATCTCCGGAACGATATCGTTCAACAATTTCCTCCCCAGAATATCCAGGAATGGTTCGGAAAACAGTATGAATCACGATTTCTCCCAATTCTTTTCCTGAGCGAACCTCCTCTTTCACTTCCCAGAGGAGAGGCGAAAAAGAGAGCATCTCTTCAGTCACCAGAGATTTGAGTTTACCAAAGTCAATCCCCTGGTTTTCAAGCTTTCGCAAGGCCCTTTCGATGACCACTTGTTTCGGTTCTTTCCCTTTCCTCACTTCTTCCCCTACCCTTTGGTTCTCCTTAAGGGTTAATTCCTTTTCGGTCTCTTCCTGGACAGGATACCCTTTCTTGGGATATTCTTTGACAACTTCTTCAACCGTTTCTTGTTCTTCTTCAGTCACCCGGGGACGGGGCAAAGCACCCCACTTTCCCTCTCGTATGGCTTCACCTGAAACCTCACTCGCCCCACGAGTGGCTTCTCGAGGGGGAAAGGGAAAACGCCTCTTTCCCACTTCCTCTTCTTCCTCCTCTTCACTGGTCCACCGCCTTCTCTCCCGAGCACTCTCGCGCAAAATCAGAATAATACTGATTAAAATAGCCACGATTAAAATTGCCAGGATCAATCCAATAACGTCTTGAATCCTGAACTCACCCATGCACGCACCTCTAATCTTTACGGTCAAAATAAATGTTCTTCCCCTTCGCCGCAAGGGGAATTCCCATCACCACATCATCCTGTGTAAGACCGATACGTCTGGCAATCACTCCAATACGGTACATAATACGATTATCGACGTTAAATAGCGAAGCCGTTTTTACTGCCGATCCCAAAGCAATTCCAAGATCCAGAAGGCGCAACATACACTGCGGACCTTTAAATTCTCTTTTTTCCTTTGGTTCCAGTTCCGTGCAGGCATCAAAACCGCATCCCCCACAATTTAAGCCCATCACCTGAGCATCCTTTAACCCAATCAACACCACCGCTGACGAATCCAAGACGTTTTTCCCGTCTCGAATAAAACCTCGAATTCCCGTCTCTTCCCCATACTGTACCATTGCCTCTCCCAACTTTTGTAACAAATCTCCCTCCACCACTTGAACCGTAACAAAATCTTTTCCTCCCGATTTTGGGGCAGTCCGGGCTGAAATAACCATAAACTCAGCAATCTGCCTCAATGCTGCCTCCATTCTCATCCTCCTTTCACTGCAAGATGAAATTGTTCAGGCCAAGTTCTAAGCCATATCGAAGCACTCGCTCATAAGTTACCGTATCAATCTGCCCACCGAGCTCGGGAAATTCCGAAGCCCGATACATGGGACGATACTGCCGCATCAGCGTGATAAAAATCCGCCGAGAAACATTTTCAGCCAGAAACCGCAAATTCTCCATGGCTTCGTCAACCAGAGAGGGAATAAGTAAAATCCTTACCACCATCCCTCTCAATGCCACATTTTCCTCATTACACACCACTTCCCCAACTTGGGCAAACATTTCCCGCACTGCTTCCCGGTTAAAATACGGGTAGAAAAGTGCCCGAGAGTACCGTACCCCGCTTTCTTCTCTTGAATATCTCATATCTGGTAAGTAAATGTCAACCACACCTTTTAAAAGACGGAGAATTTCTACCCTTTCATACCCCCCAGTATTGTAAACCAAAGGAAGCGAAAAACCAGCCTTTTTGGCGATACTCAATGCGCAGAGAATTTGGGGTAAAAAATGAGTCGGAGTCACCAGATTCAGATTATGACATCCTTCCTTTTGCAGCGTGAGCATAATTGCAGCCAGCGTTTCGCAATCAACTTCTTCTCCTTCGTCAAACTGACTGATGGTGTAATTCTGGCAGTACACACAGTGCATGTTGCATCCGGTGAAAAAGATGGTGCCCGAACCCTTCCGGCCACTCAACAACGGTTCTTCTCCAAAATGGGGATGGAAACTGGCTATTCTGGGCAACATCCCTCCTCGACAGAATCCTTTTTCGCCTCGCAGACGGTTCACGCCGCAACAACGTGGGCAGAGGTCACAGTGCCTAAGATGGTCATAGAGGGAAAAGACCAGAAGCTCAAGCGGTGATTCCATGCTTCAACAGTCGACCTTGTCGTCTGGACAATAGGGAAATTTAATGAAAATGCCTTTTAGAGAAGAATTCTCCAGGGTATAGAGATCGTGTTTTTCCCCCGGTTCCACCCGAAAAGCCATGCCCTGTTCCACCGGTATTTCGGACTCGTCGATTTTTAATATCCCCTTCCCTTCCAGGATGAAAAAGGTTTCTTCCACTTCCCGGTGGTAATGAGCTCCCATGCAGGTCCCAGGCTTGAGTAAAACCACACCCCAGTCAAGTCGGGGGCCCCGAAAAAGGTATTTGATGCCCCAATCTCCATTCCGAAAGCTCTTCTCATCTTCGCGCACCATTTCCACTTGCAATCCCTCCTTTCAGTACACCTCTTTCAAGATAGAGTACAAGTCCTCCGTATCCATGGATCGAGGGTTCTCCTTGATGCTCGCTCCAATTCGCTCTGGTCGAATAACTGAAATGAGTGCTTCCTCCCCAACACCAAACTCCCGAAGTCTGGTCCGTAAACCAATCCTTTGCATCAGGTGCTCAAACGCCTTTATCCACTCTTCCACCCCCTGGTTCCCGGTAACCCGAGCAAGCTCGAGATACCGTTTTTCTAAAACGTCTCGATTAAACCGAACCACGGCCGGAAAGAGTATACCGCAGGCTTCTCCATGCACAATTCCAAAATCAGGACCAATCATGTGCGCCAGACCATGAATCGGCCCCGACGAAGCATTGGCAAAGGCCATGGCACTCACCAGACTCCCCAGAGCCATCTCTTTCCGATATTCGAGATTATCACCATCCTGAACGGCCAGTGGTAGATGCCTCCATAGTCTTTCCACCGCTTCCAGAGCCAAAAAATCGGTCATAGGGCTTCTCCGGGGACTGGTGTATGCTTCAATAGCTTGGATTAGAGCATCAACACCGCTTACCGCGGTAAGGTAAGGACTCATGAAACGAGTGTAGAGCGGGTCAACGATGACCAGAGTAGCAATGAGAAAGGGACTCCGAAAACTTTTTTTGAGCTTTCTGGTGTAATCGGTGAGCACGGCGTTATTGGTCATCTCCGAACCCGTGCCTGCCGTGGTGGGCATAGCTATCCAGGGAATGCCAGGATGGGGCAGGGTTTGTCCCTCGAAAAAGGGAACCACGCTTTCTCCGTTCCCACAAACGCCGGCTATGGCCTTTCCACAATCCAGAACACTTCCTCCCCCTACAGAGAGCACCAAGTCACAATTCTCTCGATACGCCAGGCTCACACCGCGGTCAACGGTCTTTAGGGATGGTTCAGGCTCAACCCCCTCAAAGATGACCCATTCTAAAGACGACTCAGCAAGAGAAGTCATGACTTCATCAAGAATTCCATACCGTTGAACAAAACTTTTTCCAATGACGAAAAGCACCTTTTTTCCCAGTCGCTTAATCAGTTCCCCCACCCTTTTTCCTTCACCGAGACCAAAATAAATCTCTTTTGGTAAGCGAAAGACAAATTGCTCTCCCATTTTATTCTCCCATGACCTGGACAACGAGTCGTCGATCTCGGGGACGATTGTCAAAATCGATAAGAACGATGTCCTGCCAGGTCCCCAGAATCAGCTTCCCATCCTCAAAGGGAATCACAAGGGACGGTCCAGCAAAACTGGAACGCACATGAGCATACCCATTCCCATCCCCCCAGCGAAGATTGTGCTCGTATTCACCAGTAGAAGGAACGAGCTTTTCCCAGGCATTTTTGACATCAGCCACAAGACCTGGCTCGAATTCAAGAGTCGTTACAATCGCTGTGTTCCCTGGAACAAAGAGCAAAACCATCCCCCGTTGGAGCGCAGATTGTGCCAAAAGCTCCACCACTTTGTCTGTAATTTTCACCACTTCACCGTGCCCTGCGGTGGGAAAAACAAGTTCTCTAGTCACGATCACCTCCAACACCTCCTACAATTTCCTCCATATTCCCACAATTTTCCCGATTACCATAGCCACATTCCAAGAAGAAACCGAACCATCAGCTTCATCAGCCAAAAGCTTCCCTTTTTCCCCGATTCTCCGGATCGCAATATTTCCGCCTTCCCACACTAACACCAAATCCCCCACACAACCTGTTTCTTTTTTATTAATGAACAGATAATCTCCCCCAAGGATATGCCACGCCCGAAACCCATCTCCATCAACCTTTAACACGAAACATCCTTCTTCACCCAAAAGAGAACGAGAGAAAAGAAAAAATTTCTTTGCCTCTCCAATATCGAAACCTCTTTTGTTGAAAGTAAAACCTTCCACCAGCGGGACAATCACCATATCTTTACTCAGTCGAGCATCAATCCGATGTACATTCAGCTCAATCGCTCGTGGTTTGGCCGGGTCCCTACGGATAAAACCTTTTCCCTCGAGCTTACGCAGATGGTAGTGAACACTACAGGACGAAGCTAAGCCCACCGCCTCGCCAATCTCTCTCACTGTGGGTGGATAGCCATTTTTGCGAGAATACTGCTCAATGAAAAGAAGGATTTCCTCTCCTTTTGAAGAAATACTCTTCTTCCCTCTCATTACCATGTTCTCAAGGGATGATCGGACAAGTCAGGGTTCTCTTCACTCCGCTTAACGACTGAATATCTCGTAATATGGTTTCTCCAATTTCCCGGTTATTTTCTGCCTCAACCAGAGCAATGAGATCAAAAGGCCCCATGATCCGATCCACCCTCAAAAAGGCAGGATTTTGGACCAACTCCTTTTTGATGTGCTGCGCTTTCCCTGCCTGCACCTGGATCAGAATATAGGCTTGCACTCCCAAGCACAACACCTCTACATGATGTCACGAGAAGTGACCTTGATAATCTCCTCAATGTAGCCCTTGAGAAGCGCAGGAATCCCTGGAAGATCGATACTCAAAAACCCTCGAGTGAGGAGAGACAACGCTTCTTCTTTCTTAAGGCCTCGAGCACGCAGGTAGTTGATGGTTTCCTCTTCCAGAGGTCCTACCGCAGCTTCATGCGAAAGACGAGCTTTTGGAGCACCGTGAACCTCCAGTTCTGGAATCGAAATAATTTTGGCCTCCGAAGAAAAGAGGATCCCCTTGCATTCAAGGTGAGCTTGGGTATCGTCATGGTAGGAGATGAGGCGTCCTCGAGTGTATATTTCCGCCTGCTCCACGGCACAGACCCGGGAAATAGAGTTTCCCCGACATCCTGCCGCCTTTAAAAGGAGGGTAGAACCAATATCGATGTAGGAGCGGCCTTTCGCAAAAATGATGCTCTGAAACTGGGCGTTCGCGTTTTTCCCTTCCAGAGATGCCCGAGGAAAGGTCTGTAAAGAAGCCACCGGCTTCATCAGCACATAGGTACTGCTAAAGAAAGCATTGTCCTCCATGCGTATCGCAGTCCGAGGACGAACGTGAAACTGTTCCCCCCAGTTATGAATCATGGTAAACGTGAGACGGCTCCCTCTCCCAAGGTAGAACTCGCTCACCCCGATGTGGACGCCTTCCTCACTTCCTTTTACCGAAGCACATCCGGTGATAATGTTCGCCTCAGCCCCTTCTTCCAGAATCACGAGGTTATGAACACTCTGCACTCTGGATTTCTCAGAAACCAAAAGACAGGCCTGGAGCGGGATATCGACTTTCTGGTGTGCAAAAACCCGAATGAAATACCCTTCTGTGAAACAGAGTTCAGCAAAAGCGGTATATTTGTCCATGTCAACCGGAATTAGCTTCCACCAGTATTCCGAAACAACTTCAGGATAAAGTTCCAGAGCCCGACGGACACTCATGATTTCGAGTTTTCCCTCGAAAGGTTTCAGAACTCGTTCATAGATTGCGGAACGATCCACCTGGAGATAGGTCCCCGCTCCCGGACTTTCCAGCTCCACACCGGCGTACAGAGCTGCTTCTTTCAGCTGAGAAGATACTTCTTCCAGACTACCAATTTGCTCCTTTGGAGAACACTCGTAAAAACGAGAGAGATCCACATCAGGGCCAAAGACTGCTTTCTTGATGAGTGCTCCTTCGGCTTTTTCTTTGATCGCGCGCAAAACATCACCCACAGTACTCATCGTTCACACCTCAGACATTCGCTGTATCCTTTCATTCGGATATCTTCAAAAAGATCCCGAGGATTACCACTACAAACAATTCGACCATTCACCAGCACATGACCCTGGTCAGCGTTCAGATAATCCAGAATATAACCGGTATGAGTAATAACCAGACCCGACCGCTTCTTTGTCCGCACCTGCTCCCGTTCAAAAAGTTCTTTCAGCGCTTTCCCCACCAGGGCAATATTATCAAGGTCCACCCCGGATTCCGGTTCATCAACCATGGAGAAAAGAGGACGCTGCAAGAGAAGTTGGAAAATTTCTGCTCGTTTGGCCTCTCCTCCCGAAAAACCGACTCCAACTTCCCGTGGAAGGAGATAGGAGCAATCCAAGCGGTGGGCTACACGTTCAAGAAGAGATGGATCATCAAAACCATGGGTCTTTATAATCACCTCTCCCATGGTACGGAGAGAAATGCCCCGTACCGGGGGCATCTTTTGAAACGCGATACCAATCCCCCTTTTGGCTCGTTCCTCCATATCAAGGCGAGTAATGTCCTCACCATTAAAGAAAATTTGTCCTGACACAATCTGATAGCCAGGAACTCCCATAATGGCCATAAGGAGCGTGGTCTTACCCACCCCATTGGGACCAAGAAGAACATGCACTTCTCCTTCTCGAATTTCCAGAGTTACCCCGTCAAGAACTACGCGATCCTCTACCGAAACCTTCAGGTTTTCTACACGAAGCATTCACGTGCACCTCCAGCTCGAGGTATCTCAATTATACCATATTAAACGAGGACCACTTTGGCTCTTTCAAAACCGTTAAAATTCGTTGCCGAAGCAATCGAATACGCCCCAATGTTCGGTACAACTATCAGGTCATCAAGCATGAGCGAGGGTAAGTGTACGCCTTCGGCGATGACATCCAGAGAATCACAGGTTGGACCAGCCAGAACGCAGGGTTGTCCTTCTTCAGAATCCCGCAGAGAATAAAAATCGAAGCTGGCTTTATCAAAAGGAATGGCTGAAAACGTCCCATACAGTCCATCATCGAGGTAATACCAGGTGCGCCCCGAGCGTACTGCCTTTCCAATGACCTTTGTGACCAGAAGACAGGCATTTCCAATGAGACTTCTCCCTGGTTCAGCAATCACACGATACCCTGAAACCAGGAAAGACCGCAAAAGAGGGTAGATTTTCTCACCCATATATTCCATGCTCGCTTCTGCACCCTCAGCATAATAGGTGTGAAGAGGAAATCCTCCTCCAATATCGACCACCGAAAGCATTACGCCTTCCCGTTTTCCCTCTTGAATGACTGTCCTGACAATTTCCAGCGAGCGAAGGTAATTCTCCGGATTATGACAAGGAGAACCAACATGGAAACTGAGTCCCACGTTTTCAAGACCAAGACTTTTTGCCAGTTTTAAAAGCGCTACCGCTTCCTCAGGCTCCGCACCAAATTTGTAGGAAAGGTCAATCCGACTACCCAGAGAGGGAGTTTTCAGCCGTAAAATCAACTTTGCTTCCGGATATACCGTTCTGATTTTCCGCAACTCTTCTTCATTATCATAGGTGAGCAAATCCACGCCTTTTTCCCGAGCATATCTCAGGGCCTCTTTTCTTTTAATGGTGTTGGCGAAAATCATTCGCTGCGGCTCAACATTGTGTTCCAGAACAAGGGCAATCTCCTGAGCCGAAGCCACGTCAAACGAAGAACCTAAGTCGGCTAAGATTTTCAGTATCAGCGGATGGGGATTGGCCTTTATAGCATAGAAAATTTCGATTCCTGGAAAAAACTCTTGAAAGGCCGCATAATTGCGCATTACTCTCTCTTCAACAATAAGAAAAAGAGGGGTACCATACTCATTCGCGAGTTCTACAATTATTTCCTCACTCAAAGGGAAAATTCTCTCCAGGGTTTTGGACCTTCTTTCCATTGATTTTTAACCACCCGCATTCACAAAGTAACTCCGTAAAAGGAGTCCTTGTGAAGTATATGCATTTACCCCCTCTTTTTCAATATATTTATGAATCCTTGCAGAAAAAATTTTTACCAAGAAAAACCTGACCAAAAGCCTGTACCATGTTGCGCAGGTCTTTAACGTTGACAACAAGAAGCATTAGTGAATATACTATCCAAACAGGATAAATAAGCTGAAAAAAGAGGGTAGAAAATGAAAAAACTCCTTCCGCTCTTTTTACCAGTTGGTCTCGTGGTTTTTGCATTTTTCTTTGCTCAGTTCCATCCGTATCTTGACCAGGACTTCGCCCTAGAAGACTTACAAGGAAACATTCTTCACCTGGGAAAATTTGCTGGTCGTCCCATTATCCTGGTGTTCTTCTCGCCACGCTGTGGGGACTGTAAAGACGAAATGCCTTTCTTGAAAGAAATGTATGGTACTCATCAAGAAAAAGGTTTGGTCATGATTGGGGTGGGAATTCGTAACAAAAAAGAGATTGCAGATTTCGTACAGGAATACGGAGTTCCCTTTCCTGTGGTGGTGGATGAAACTCTGGAAGTGAGTAAAAACTTTGGGGTTTTCTTTCTTCCCCATATCGTCTTCTTCGACAAAAAGGGAAAAATTACCTACTCTAAGGCAGGGAAAATACCACAGGAAGACCTTAAAACCAACCTCGCAACCATTCTTTAAACAACGAAAGGGGAGGAGAAATCATGAGCCATCGAGTCACTCTTATACCCGGAGATGGAACAGGACCAGAAATTGTGGAGGTCGCTCGAAAAGTGATTGAAGCCACCGGCATCGACATTGAGTGGGAAATCCAGGAAGCTGGAGCAGATGTCATCGAAAAATATGGCACACCGCTCCCCCAGGGAGTGCTTGACTCCATTAAACGCAATCGAGTGGCTCTGAAAGGGCCGATTACTACCCCAGTGGGGACCGGATTCCGCAGTGTGAACGTAGCTCTACGCAAAGAACTGGATCTCTATGCCTGTGTACGACCATGCAAGGTCTATCCCGGTGTTCGTTCGCGCTATAGCTACGTTGATATCGTCATTATCCGGGAAAACACCGAAGACCTTTATGCTGGTGTGGAGTTTGAGAAAGGAAAACCAGAAACGCTGGAACTTATTGGAGTAATCGAAAAAATGGGTAAGGGAAAAATCCGCCCCGATTCTGGAATCAGCCTTAAACCCATCTCAGTCTATGGTACTGATCGAATTGTGCGCTTTGCTTTTGAGTATGCCCGAAAAAACGGGCGAAAAAAGGTAACTGCGGTGCACAAGGCAAACATCATGAAATATTCTGATGGCTTATTCCTGGAAGTGGCTCGCAGCGTGGCCCAGCATTACCCGGACATTGTTTTTGAAGATCGAATCGTGGATAATATGTGCATGCAACTGGTACAAAAACCGGAACTGTATGATGTTCTGGTACTTCCAAACCTCTATGGTGACGTGGTGTCAGACCTGGGAGCAGGTTTGGTGGGTGGACTGGGTGTCGCACCAGGGGGGAACATTGGAGACCACTATGCCGTTTTTGAACCCACCCATGGCAGTGCCCCAAAGTACCGGGGTCTCCAAAAAGTAAACCCCATTGCCACCATTCTTTCGGGAGTGATGATGCTCCGATACCTTCAAGAAAAAGAAAGAGCCGATCTTTTAGAGTGGGCAGTCGCCGAAGTGATTCGAGAAGGGAAAAAAGTAACCTATGACCTGAAACCTTCACCCGATGACCCCACTGCTTCTTCCACTTGGGAAGTTGGAGAAGCCATCATCGAAAAACTGAGGGAACGCATGGGATGAAAGTGCTTCTTCTTTACCCCCCTCCTCAGGGTATATACCATTATATTGGACTCAAGCTTCCCCCGCTGGGTTTGGCGTATCTCGCTTCCCTTGCCCGGAAACACCATGAAATCCACATTTTGGATCTTCAGGTCGAAAAAGCCAAGGATTTAGAAAAGCGCCTGGACCACTACGACGTGGTGGGAATTTCTGCTCTGACCAACACCATCTATGCTGCGCTTCAAACCGCAAGGATAGCCAAAGCCAAAAAGCGGCTGGTGGTCATGGGGGGATATCATCCGACTTTCCAGGATGAAGAAGTACTGCGCTCTGGACTCGTGGATGTGGTGATTCGAGGTGAAGGAGAAGAAACCTTTCTGGAACTTCTGGAATACCTTGAAAACGGGAAAAGCCTTGCTGAGGTTCCAGGAATTTCTTTCCTTAAAAATGAACAACTCGTTCGCACTAACCCCCGAAAACCCTTTCAGCATCTTGATCGCCTTCCTTTTCCTGCCTGGGACCTTCTTCCTCTTTCCAAATACTGGATGACCCAGATCGAAGGAGAACCGCTCATGAGCGTCCTCACCAGCCGAGGATGTCCCTTTGAATGTACGTTTTGTGTTTCTTCCCGCTTCTCTGGCAAATCCTGGAGAGCGCGTTCACCTGAAAACGTCTTCCAGGAACTGGAACAGCTCTATTTTGACCTTGGCTACCGGGGGATAGCGTTCGTTGACGACAACTTCACCCTTTCTCCAGAAAGGGTGGAGCGACTGTGTGAAAAAATTGAACGCAACCGTCTCAAAATAAAATGGTGGTGCTTTTCCCGCGCTGATACCATAGCCAGAAACGAATCCACGATTAAGAAAATGGTCAAGGCTGGTCTGCGAATGGTTTATTTGGGCTTAGAGAGTGTTGAAAAATCGATTTTAGATGAGTATCGAAAAAATCTCACCTTTGAGGCAACTCAGAAAGCCATTGACATCCTCCATAAATACGGCGTGCATATCTGGGGATCCTTCATTCTAGGAAGCCTCAAAGACACCAAAGAAACCATAAAAAAAACCGTTGAGTTTGCCAGAAATCTGAACCTGGATATCGTTCAGTTTTCCCTCCTTACCCCCTTTCCAGGAACACGTCTCTACGATGAATTTGTGGGAGAGAAGCGTCTTCTTTCCACCAACTGGTCACTGTTTGACGGTGCCCACTCCGTGATCAAGCTCGATACCCTGAAACCCAAAGAATTGCGACGTTTGCTTATCAGAGCTTACTTTGAATTTTACCGGAAAGAGCGTTTCACAGAAGTGTTTAATTTTATGAAGAAGTACCTCGTTACCCATATTCCTTTTCTGGCTTCTCAAAGAGAGAAACATTATTTGCGAAAGAGGTTGAACCATGAAAATTCTTCGTTTTCTACACCCTGAAAAACGGACTCCCTGCTGGGGATTTTTATATGAGAATGAAATGGTAGCGGAAATTCGAAACCCTTTTCATTCACTTTGCCAACCTTCCGGTCAACATTTCCCTCTTGCTCAATTACGCCTCCTCTCGCCCACCCGACCTACCAAGATTGTGGCTGTTGGCCTCAATTATCAGGACCACATTGCGGAATTTGGTCATCCCGTACCAGAAAATCCCATCATCTTCATCAAACCATCAAGTTCAGTAATCGGTCCTGGAGACCCAATCATTCTTCCCGAAAGCTCAAAACAGGTCGATTACGAGGCAGAATTAGCGGTCGTGATTAAAAAACGTGCTCGCCACGTACCGAAAGAGGAAGTTCCAGAGTATATTTTGGGATACACTTGCTTTAACGACGTTACCGCCCGGGATCTCCAGAGAAAAGATGGTCAGTGGACCCGTGCCAAATCGTTTGATACTTTCTCCCCTCTCGGACCCTGGATTGAAACGGATCTCGATCCCCACAATGCCACCGTTCAGTGTTATCTCAATGGTGACCTCAGGCAGTGCTCAAACACCTGTAAACTTTTGTTTTCCGCCTGGGAACTGGTGTCGTTCATTTCCCAGGTTATGACGCTTCTTCCAGGAGACGTGATTGCCACCGGTACTCCTTCTGGAGTCGGACCACTCCACCCAGGCGATGTGGTGGAAGTCAAAATCGAGGGAATCGGGACCTTGCGTAACGAGGTCCAAAAGGAACTATGTACCAAATCCTTATAGCCATGTTCATCATGATCGCCCTGGGTTTTTCCCTACGCCTGGGACGATTGCTCCCCAGAGATTCCGCCACATTACTCAACAAACTAGTACTGTATGTGACCTTTCCGTGCCTCGTGTTTCGTTCTCTGCAAAACTCCTCCCTCAATTTCCAACTCTGGAGTATCCCACTTTTAGCCTATCCTGTTATCAGTATTTTTTTTCTACTCTCGTATTTCCTAGCCCACCGGGGATTGAAACTCTCTGTACCTACCAGTGTCAGCTTTGCTATGGGTGCATCGTTTGGGAACACGGCCTTCCTGGGTTATCCCTTCATCCTGGCTATGGTCGGAGAAAAGGGGTTACCACCAGCAATCTTTTTCGACCAGATGGGTAATTTTCTCTCAGTGTACACCGTGGGAGTGCTCTTCTGTACCTACGGTCGAAATGGGAAATTCGCACTCCAAAACCTGGGGGAAATTTTCAAACTCCCCCCCTTCTTGGCATTCCTGGCGGGAATTACCTTTCACGGAATCCTTCTTCCGCCCTTCCTCCAAGAATCGATTAAACGCCTGGCCGACGCTACAGTACCTCTCACCATGATGGCCATTGGCCTTGCGCTCTCTGGAACTCATCTTTGGCGCAATACCCGGCCTCTTCTTGTGGCGTCCGCGACCAAATTATTCTTCCTTCCTCTGGTTATGCTTTTGCTTACTCGCCTGTACCCCTTGCCAGGCCTCTACCGTCAAGTGATGGTGCTCGAGTCTGCCACACCCACCCTGATGAGTTCTTATGTTCTCGCTTCCCTCTACCACCTGGACGTCGATTTCTCCTCCAGCGTAATCTTTGTAACCACCCTCATCGCTTTCCTGACACTCCCACTCTGGGGGTTACTCTTTCACCCGTAAGTACACCCGCATCGGACCAACGGTAAAGATGTCTCCCTCAGCCACGGCTTCGATAAACACCTTCCCGTCTTTTTCTTCTAAGGTTCTGGTCACTTCGGTCAAATTCAGGGCTGGAATTGAACCAACTTTCCCCTGTTGGGGCAGAACCCCTCGCTCGATTCCCAAAACATTGAGCTCTCGAAGAATTTCTCCTAAAACAATTTCTACTCTCGTTTTCCTCCTCTCAATCTCAACCTCTTTTCTGAGAATAACCTCCCCGGAAGAAAAGACCCTCCGGTTTTCAATCGTCACAAAACGGGCGATCACCGGTTCCCCTCGGAGCGTATTGAGCGAAGAAACCAGTCGTACCACAAGGGGCACGTCACTTTTCCCAATCTTTCTCACCGTTTCAACCAGGTTTTCTTCCAGAACAAATATTCTCCCTCGACCCTCACGGTCCATGCCGGCCCCACGACCCGCTGCGATGGGGTCCGCCCTGGCAATGAGCGACAAGAGGTATTCTCTGGCTTTTTCTTCCTGAAGCCCCGGCGAAACCACCACCCGAAGAATTTCCTCCTCATCCTGAAAAGCAATTTCTCCCTGTCTAATCGCCATAATATTTGCCCGAAGTCGATCCAATTCGACCTGCAGGGTTTGTACTTCTTCCTGTAAAGTCTGTCGCTGTGCTTTGAGTTCCTCCACATTCTGTTCCAGAACCATCTTGGAAGCCTGCAGGTTTTTCTCTCTGGTCTCCAATTCAGCCACTCTTTCCTGGTAGGCACTGATGGTCTTCTTGGTACCTTCTAGCTCCATGTTCCTTTGCAAAGCCTCGCGGTTTAAGCTCTCCAGCTTTTCCTTCAGCTCAGCCATTCCAAAAAGAGCGGTCCGCACATCCTGAGAAGCAATACTCAAAATCGCCAAAGTGGTACCGGCAATCAAAATTCCAGTGACGATGCTCACCAGAATCG
This sequence comes from Atribacterota bacterium, assembly GCA_039638595.1. Lineage (NCBI taxonomy): Bacteria > Pseudomonadati > Atribacterota > Atribacteria > Atribacterales > Candidatus Caldatribacteriaceae > Candidatus Profundicultor > Candidatus Profundicultor thermophilus. The sequence goes on along the minus strand of JBDIWM010000009.1, from coordinate 16,148 downwards.
CCGTGTACCGAGGACGTAACGTCAACAAAGACAACTTGCGCTTCCCAATCCGTCGTCCCAGAATGTCCCCAAGATAGGCAATGATCCCACTCAAAAGAATAATGGAAAAAATTAACAACCATCCACTCTTATCCATCCTGATCCCTCATTTCCTCTCTCTCCACCAGAGTATTGTCCCTCCCGCTGCTAATCCCACCAGGTTACTGAACCAGGTTCCCAGAATAGGAGAGAAGACTCCTCCTTCAGCCAGAGTGCTCGCCACAGAAAACAGGACATAGTATCCAAAAACCACTAGAACACTTAAACCAATTCCCAGAGCTCTCCCCGCTCGAGGAGAAACAATGCCCAGCGAAGTCCCCAAAAGGACAAAAACAAGACAAGCAAAAGGAATTGCGGTTTTCTGCCAGAGAATAACCTCCAGGCGCTCAGTCCGTTGTCCTCGCTCCTTCTCTTTTGCAATATAATCCCTCAATTCCACAAAACTCATTTCCTGAGGTTTCTTCTGTGTTTTGAGCACCTCCTGAATGTCCTCTTCGGTCTTTACTTCCTCCCGTGTAAAGCGAACCACGCGCTCTACCTCTCCTTTATCGTTCACTTCATACGCCACACCTTTTTCAAAAATCCATTTTCCTTCCCGGTTTAACGCTCGATCCGCGTTAATGATTCGTTGCAAAATCCCTCGATTGTATTCCTGGACGACTACTCCCTCAAGGAGTGCTTCTTCCACATTGACGTTACGCACGTAGAAAATCCTCTCCACACCACCCTCAGTCAAGTCACGAAAAAAAGTATTTTCCTGAATGAGCCAGTTCGCAACAGAACTTTCTTTCCACATGTCCTTCAGCTTAAGAGCAGTATAGGGCAAAATCCCCTCTTGGAGCAAAATTGTTCCGATGCAGACCCAGATGGCAAAAAGGAGGAAAGGCATGGTGAATCGCCACAGACTGATTCCCCCCGCCCGCAACGCCACCAACTCGCTGTCTCCAGACATCCTCCCGACAGTGAGAAGAATCGCCAAGAGCACCGCCATAGGAAAGACGTACACCAGAAACGAAGGAAGACTATAAAAGAAAATCATGATGACCCTCCATCCAGTAATCCCTTGCTGTAACCACATTTTGGCCAGACGAAACAACAAATCTCCAGCGCTTAAAAGAGCCACAAACAGAGCAACACCAGACAGAAAATGGAAACTCACCTGTTTCACGATGTAGCGATCCAGAATCACCATATTAGAGGTTGAAACGCTCCCCCAGGTAATATTTTCGACTCAGTTCAGATTGCACAATTTCCTGAGGGGTTCCGGAGACCAGAATCTTCCCTTCAAATATAATATATGCCCTATCTGTGATCGCCAGTGTCTCCCGCACAGCATGGTCGGTAATCAAAACCCCAATACCCTTCTGGGCCAAATACCGTACAATCCCCTGAATTTCCTCTACCGCGATGGGATCGATACCGGTAAAAGGTTCATCAAGCAAGAGAAACGAGGGAGAGGAAGCCAGGGCCCGAGCAATTTCCAAACGTCGGCGTTCCCCCCCAGAGAGTGAACTGGCCAGCGAATTCGATAACCGGGCAATGCCGAACTCCTCCAGTAGTTCTTCCCTTCTTCTTCTCACTGCCATCCTATCAAGACCCTGCATTTCCAGAATCAAATCCAGATTGTCCTTCACTGAAAGCCGCCGAAAAACCGATGGTTCCTGGGGAAGGTATCCTAAACCCATTCTGGCTCTCACGTACATGGGGAGACGCGTTAACTCCACAGCGTCAAGAAAAACCCTTCCACCGGTGGGTTGCACCAAACCAACGAACATGTAAAACGTGGTGGTTTTCCCAGCCCCATTCGGTCCCAACAATCCCACAATCTCACCCCGGCGGACCATAACAGTAACTTCGTTGACGACTTTCCTTTTATCGTATTCTTTGGTAAGATGGTCTCCGCGTAGCTCCTGCCAATTGTTCTTCGTCAAACCCGTACCTCTTTCTCACGGAAGGATGTTGATCTCCACGTCTCCCTCAATCCGAACTTGACCGGTATTCAGATCAAGACGAATGCGTTCTCCCCGCAAAACATTTTCACCTTTAAAAACCTCTGCCTTCCCCTCCAGAAGTACGTACTGCTCCAGAGGGGAATAGTGAGCCTTCTGCGCCTGGCCTCTCCAATCCCCTCTTTCTAAGTTCACTTTCTTCGCCCACCAGGCCTTTCCTTTTAGGGAGTACTCCACTTCTTGAGCCCGTAAAACCACGTCTTTGGTCTGAAAAGAAGGAGCCTCGGAAAATCGAATCACCCCCCGCACAAAATCGAGATTCATTTTTTGAGCCGTGAACTTGAGTTCTGCATTACCCCCGGATACGTTATCCATAGTAAGCACATTATCTGCACGCCGATAGAAAAGACTTTGTGCTTTGGCATTAAAGTCTTCCCAGGTAATACCAATGTCCCCACTGCTGCGCACCTCTTGAGTTTTTGTATCAACTTCAATAAAAGGGCAGGTGACCTTTATCCCCTGCCACTCCACGATTGAGTTCTGAGCAGTAATTTTCCCACTCTTTTCATCGTACTCAGCTGACGGGGTACGAATCACCACTGCAGGGCTCTGGCTTTTTTCCTCAGCAAGCCCTCCAGAAACACACCACAATGCGTAACTCACAATCACCAAGAAAAAAAACCATTTTTTCATTTCGATAGCCCGATACGAATCTCCACATTTTCTTCCCAAGTCATTCTTCCCTGAGCTACATTATAAACCAATTTTCCGCAATGCGCCTCCATGTTCGAACTTTTCATATCCACCTGGTATACGACGAACTCCTTCCTCTGACTCACGAACAAAAGTTTTTCGCCCCGAATTATCGTATCTCCCCTTTCCTCGTACAGTTCCACTTCCCACAACGTGGCATCACCAGCAGAAAGCGACACCAGTCCTTTTACAGCATTCAAACGGTACAGGGGATTTTTATCTTGGAATACGATACCTCCCACCTGGGTCAGAGTAATCCGATCATCACTCTGTTCAATTGTATTAGCCCAGAACTCCCATTCCTTCCCCTTTTCTCCAACCCTGCTGACTTTTGCTTCTTCTAACCGAACCATAAATCGCAAGGGCGACTCACCCAAGGAAAATGAAGGAGGAAAAACGAAACGTCCTTCCAAAACCCAGAAACGAACCACCGAAACAATCAACAGAGATAGGGAAAGAGCAAAAAGCAACACCAGATTTTTTTCGAACCTAAAGGGAGGCATCGACCATCTGATAATAAACTCTGGTAAAACCGGCCTGAGCCATCTTCAGCCCCCACTCTATTCCTTCCTGATTAGAAGAAACCAGCAAAACATATACATCCTGGGGGTTGAGGCGCGGTAATTCCTCTGTCAAATCCCGGATGACTTTGTATTCGACGTTTCCCCCTTGTGAAAAGGGATTGGTGGCATTGTTTCTTACATCAAGCACCATAACCTTTTCGGTGAGGGAAATGAGGTTCCTGATTTCTGCAGCTTTGAGTCCCCGGAACCAGAGAATTCTATCCAGCTTGTTTCTCACCACCGTTTCCTTCTGTGCCCCGATAAATCCGTCTACCAGATTCCCCTGAGGGTCCACAAAAAATACAGTCGGAACATACATCACATTATATGCCGCCGAAACCAGCACATCGGTATCAAGAAGCACTGGAAAGCTCACCCCAATTTTGCGAATGAGTCGTTCTACTTCTTCTCTGGTATCCCCCATATCGATAGCCAAAACCGAAAGAAAAGCCTTATCACGATACTCCTGATAGAGTTTTTCTAAAAGGACCAGGGTCTGACCACAGTATGGACAGTTAACATGGAAGAAAGCCAACACCACAGGATGACCCCGAAAACCTTCCAGGGAGTACTCTTTCCCATCAAGACCTTGTAACCCAAAAAGAGGAGCTTCTTTGGCCTCCCCCATCAAAGTCCAGACAAAAATCATAACTACCATTACCGCAATAAGTACAAAACGCTTCGTCGCTTGCATATTTCATCCTCCCATCTCTTTCTTTCCAGTGCATAACAAAAGAGCAAGGATTTTATTTCTCGGAAGAAGAAGTCGGTATCAAAACTTTCCGGAGGGAAAAAACCATGTCTTGCGAAGCAAAAACCGAACCCCGATTCCCTTCAACCAGAGATTGATACAGCTCTTCACGATAGATGGGAATATCTAAAGGGGCAGAAATCCCCACTTTGACTTTTCCTTTGTCAATGCCGACAATTTTTATCTCGATTTTATCCCCAATACGAATACTCTGGTTGATTCTCCTCGTGATGACGAGCATCGATCAGCCTTCCTCATCTGGTGGCGGTTTTCTCCAGAGTGAGCAGGTGACACAACTCATACTTGGTATCCTCCAAGATAATCTGCTTTCCCATTCTCAACTTACAGTTTATCACAATTGGAGCCAGAAGGTTCACCCCGATTTCCCGGGAAGATTTAAAATTCATAATAGCCAAAACCACTACATCACTCTCCTTAGAGAGACCCAGAACATCGCACTCCACCGAAGGGATTTCCACTTCATATCCTGGAAAATAGAGAAATGGATCGCATACAGCAAAAACCACCGCTTCTTCATCCACACTTTGCAACCAGAAAAAAGCCTTCTCTTCCAAAAGGAGAAATCTCTTGAGATGTTCAAAACCAGGAATACCCCACGGGAAAAGGATGACCTCGTTTTCCCCCACTTCTATTTCCCCAAAATACCTGGTCCGTACCTTCAATGGCGTCTTCTCCTCAACGAAGAAATTGTAAAAGGGTCGGTTGAATCACCTGAGCAGCAGCAGCCAAAGCAGTTTCATACACGCTTTTTTGTTCCTGAAGATACATCACCACTTCCGCAAGATCGATGTCCTCGTTTTTGGAAAGAAGCTCCTTAAAACTCAGTTTAAAATCGTCAAACCGACTCAAAGCATTCTCCAATCTATTGGTTTTCGCCCCAGCTTGAGAACGAATTTTGAGTACTTGGTCAATCACCGCATCCAGATTAGCGATGTCCTCACCAGAAATCTTTTCCTGGTTCCCAGAACGAAGGTCAGCAATAAGCTCTTGAACCACCCTGAACACCCCTCCTGCCTCCCGCGAATTGATGATCACGCCACCAGCATCCAAAATTCCCCAATCCTGCAAAGGAGTGCCCGAAACATCAGAAAGGGTGAAGGAAGCATCTGAACGGGAACGCAAAAAGAGACGAGAACCGTCGAAATATGCATACACTGACTGCTTGAGGGTAACATCGTTATTAATTCGATTTACCAGGTCCTGAACACTTCCGATAGAACCATCGATGGTAATCGTAACCCCATTAATCGAGAAGCTATCCCCATTGTTCAAAGTAATGGGATTTGTACTCCATACCTCAAAACCACGGAAGAAAATTTGATCCCCTGGGAAACTAATCTCCATGACCGTTTTTTCATCTATGGCTCGAACCATCGAAGCACCGTCACCCCAGTATTTCACCGTACCACCAGTAATGGCGAAAGGAGGGGTCAAGGTCTGGGTACCGGAAAAGAGGTACTTATCTCCAGAATGAGTATTGGCAATTTGGAGAAGCTCCTTCAAAGCTTCTTCCACCGCTTCCGCAATGACAGACTGATCTTCAGGGGTTAGCGTTCCATTCGCTCCTGCAATAGCAAAAGTACGCACTTTCTGCAGTACATCAACCGTCTGCCCCAAACTGGAATCCATGAGGTTCAACCAGTCAACGGCACCCGCAACATTCGCATAGTACTGTTCAAGTTTATTCAAAGAAGTGCGTAAATTCAACACCCGATTGAAGCGCACCGGATCGTCAGAAGGACGGCGCAGGGTTTTCCCAGAAGAAAGCTGATCCTGGATCTCCAAAAGCCGAGAAGTAATACTATGGAGATTCCGCATCACTCGATCAGTCATCATTCGCTGCGTAACTCGCATCTCCACCACCTACCGTAACCAGGAAATCAACGTCTCCAGCATACCATCAATCGTATTCACCAAAAACGAAGCTGCCTCATACGTATGCTGATATTTGATGAGGTTGGTCATTTCCTCATCCAGAGAAACCCCTGAAACCGATTCTTTACGGGCTTCTAACTCTTCCACCAAAAGCTTCTGATTCGAGACAAGGCGATTCACTTCGCTTTTTTGCGTCCCCAGACGGGACATAAAACCTCGATAGTAGTCATCCGGGGTTGCAGAAGCACCATCAATGATTTTTTCTCCTCGCAGTTCAGCAATGGCTAAAGCAACCTTCCCGTCACCAACAGCACCCGTTGAGGAAGCAGCAATCTTACGCTCGTCGACCAGGATATCCGGATTCACGGCCATATTAGAAGCTCCAGAACCAACGAAAAAGGTACTACCTTGAACCGGCGGTTCTTCCAGAGTATAACCGGTTTGGTGCAAACCGTTCACAGCATCCATCAGGTCCATAGCTAACTGATTCAGATAACCCTTATATTCCTCTAAGCTCCCATCCCGCAAATCAAAAAGAGCCTTCAACTCTCCATTCTGGTACAAAAGGTTCAGTGTCTCCCCAGAAGCACCAAGCCCCACTGTATAAAAGCCGGTAACCGGATCCGTCCCCAAGAAGAGTTCGCTTCTGGTCTCGCTATTGGCCAAAATCTGACCCTGCAAAATCAGCGTATATGTTCCATTATCATTATCCTTAACCTGGACACTCAGGACCTTGGAGAGCTTATCAACCAAAACATCGAGCTGGTCACGATAATCATTGGTATTGCCCCCACCTGCACCGAGCCGAACAATCTGATGATTGAGATCATAAATTTGCTGCAGATAATTATTCACTTCTGCCACCTTAATGGCAATCTCTTCGTTTACTTGCAACTGCTGTTTTTCTAACCGGCCATAAGTGTCGTTAAAAGCCTTCGCTAAAAGATTCGCTGTTTCCGAAACCAGAACTCGAGCCGCGGACGACTCAGGAGCGGCAGCCAACTCCTGCCAGGTATTCCAGAATCCATCAAAGATGTTCGAGAGACCACTTTCGCTCGGATCACCAAAAATAAGCTCGATTTGCCCTAACCCTTCACCCATTGTTCTCCAGTAAGCCTCACGCCGAGATTCCTGACGAATCTGAAGGTCAAGATACCGATCCCGAACACGCTGTACTTCTTCCAACACGACTCCACTACTGATATTCTTGATATATGGAAGCGTAAAAAGACCGATAGGAGAAGAAGTTTGCTGAACGAACTTGGGAACCTGCCGGGTATATCCGACAGTATTCGAGTTGGCAATGTTGTGACCAGAGATATTCATTGCCAGCTGCTGTGCTTGCAGGGTTTTCTTGGCGATTTCCAAACCATAGAACTCGCTACTCATTTTCGGCCTCCTTACACTACCCCGTTAATAATGAGACCACGGGGGCCATTCTCAAACCCGGTACCAAACCAACCGTAACTCTGCTCTTTGCGATCAAACTCCCTTAGAATGATGGAAAACATGACTTCGATATAATTCAGCGTATCCCGAATAATCATGGCATTTTCATGATTGACCCTCTGGAGTTCCATCACAACCTCTTTGAGTTCTTGTTGTACTGCCAAAAACTTTTCTCCCTCTTCCCCTCCCACCAGAGTAGCCAGATCAGAAATATTCAGTTTTTCGGAATTGAACCCTAAAAGAGGTGCTCTCTCTTTCCAGAGCCTTTCAATTTTCCTTTCAACTTCTTTTGCCTGAAACACCAATTCTCCTTCCCGTTCCAAAAGCTCGCTCAATTCCTCCATCCGGTTTTTGAGTAAACACTGCCTTTTCTTCCAGGCACAGCGCAAAATCTCCTTCTGGAATTGCGTTTCCTTTTCCAACAGAGTCAAGAGGAAAGCAAGGAAATTTTCCCCATCCATCAATCAAATCCACTCCTATTCACTAAAAAGTCCACCATTTCCCTCTGAATCATCTTCCGGGCCACCTCTTCGCCATCAATCTGATACGCACCCCGGCTTAAACGCTCCTGGATACTCTTTACCAATTCCTCGCGCACCTCTGGAATTTCATTGTATCGCGCATACAATTCCTTGATTTCTTCGACATGGGAGGAAAACGTAACGGTATCCTGTTTTCCCTCCTCTATTGCGCTTTTCCTCTTTTTTCCACTCCCTTGAATCCTATCGGCGTAGAGCCTTAAAATGCTCTCCACCTGATTATGAGAAATCTTCATCTCCTACCCCCTCTTTCTGCTTCTATACTATTATATCGGTTTCCCCGTCAATTTCTTTAGCGTTTCTCAAGCTTTTTTTCGATGACATCCTTAAAGTAAAAACTGGGGGAGGAGTTTAATCCCTCTTTTAAGCTCTGTGAAATGAGGAGGCTGACTTTTTTCTTACACTCTTCACACAATCGACCCTGTGGAATCGGCTTACCGCATCGTTCACAGAAAAGACTTTCTTCCGGAACTTCTCCCTGATGGGGTACAAGCTGTAATCTCCCATCCTTCAAAAATTGCATGATGGTTTTTTTATCAACGCCGGTTTCTCGACTGGCTTCATCAAGACGCGCTCGAGGATGTTCCCGAAAAAAAGTTTTAACCTTTTGAAATTCTTCCTCTTCTTCTTCCAGGCAAGCTGGGCAAAGGTCTTTTTCTATCACCTTATTAAATACTTTTCCACACCGCCTGCACCGAGCCAGAACCAAGGTTCTCAGCCGCCTTGCACTCAATCTTATTCTCCTTAACCAACTGTTGGAAAAGCATCTTGGCTATCCCTACCCCTCCCTGACGGGCCAAGTTTCTCGATACTTCCTCAAGCCACATCTCTCGGAACCAGAGCTCTTCCTGGGTAGAAAAAAGAGACGACCCAAAAACTGGCTGAAACGCTCTCTTAAACACAAAACTCAAAAGGAATGCCTCAAAATCTTCACAAGCCGAGCGAAGACGTTTTTCCATTTTTGGCTCTATTCGTGACGTTGTTTCCTGAACCTGAGTGACTTCCATATTCTCACTCCAAAATGAGTTCACCCTGCAACGCTCCAGCTTTTTTGATCGCCTGCAAAATGGCGATGAGGTCTCTGGGGCTCACTCCTAAACTGTTGAGCACGCTGACCAGATCCTCAATGGTATTCCCCGAACGAACCGGAAAAAGGCGAGCCTCCTCTTCCCTTACCCTCACTTCCTCTTGAGGAACAACCACCGTCTCTCCACCTGAAAGAGGAGGAGGCTGAGACACTTTATACTCCGTTTTCACCGTTACCGTTAGATTACCATGAGAAACAGCAACAGGCAAGATCCGCACGTTCCCACCAATGACCACCGTCCCGGTCCGCTCATTCACTACCACCCGTGCCGGTACATCTGGCTCAACCGGAAGTTCTCCCAGAAGTGCCACAAGCTGTGATATCCGACCACGATAATGGTTAGGAACACTCACCTCCACTCGATTGGCATCGAGAGCCTTCGCTTTATCTCCTCCCAGTTCCTCATTGATGGCCAGAACCACACGGGAAGCCGTCACAAAATCTGGCTCCCGTAAAAGAAAGGTCACAGTTCCTTTATCGGCGTTAAAAAAGTCCGTCGCAATCGTTCTTTCCACAATCGCCCCCCCAGACAAAACCCCGACCGTAGGATGGTTCCGCTGCACCTGGTTTCCTCCTCCACCGGCACTAAACCCACCCACCGATATCGGTCCTTGCGCTACGGCATAAACTTTCCCATCGACTCCTTTAAGGGGGGTTAAAAGCAGTACTCCACCCTGCAAGCTTTTTGCATCACCCATAGAAGAAACCATCACGTCGATTTTTTCTCCCGCGACCACGAAGGGGGGAAGTTCAGCCGTTACGATGACCGAGGCAATATTCCTTGCTCGTACTGCTTGAGAATTGATCGTTAAACCCAATTTTTCGAGCACATTCCCCAGGGCTTGATTGGTAAAGAGGCTATTTTGGCTGTCACCACTTCCCGATAAACCCACCACCAGACCATACCCCACGAGCTGGTTCCCCCGAACTCCCTCCACTTCGGTGATATCCTTAATCCGCACCGTTTCCCCAAAAGCCTGAAACGGAATCCAGAATCCCAGAATAAAGGAGAATAGAAGTACCACCATTCCTTTTTTCATCGTCCAACATCCCTCAGAAAAGAATATCCATGATGGAACCAAAAATACCCTCGAAAATGCCCAAAAGACCATTCCGTTTCTTTGGTTTGAGTGTTCCTTCCAGCCGAATCACAGCATCGACAACCTGGGTTGAAGAAACGGTATTACTTGCTGATAGCGCCTGGGGCGAGATAATCCCCTCAATATAAATTGTTTCCCGTTCTTTATTCAGGAACACTTCTTTTTTCCCAGCAATTTTCAAATTCCCACTTTCCAGCACTTCCACCACCTGACAGGTAATGACACCCTGCAAACTGATACCTCGCTGATATGACCGCTGACTTTGCTGAGAGCTGGAATGTTCCAGTTTCGCAGGAGGGATAAAGTCAAAAATGCCCTGTCCGGCCCCTAAACTGATACGTGTACTATTCCCTCCTGAAGAAGACGCCGTATTGTTCCCTTTGGTGTTTTCTTCGATGATCACCGTTACGATGTCACCGACTTTCCCTGCTTTTCGATCTGAATAGGGATCCGAAAACCATCCATCGTCAGTCCATAGTGACGCAGCAAACACACTTTCCACCAACACCAGGCAAAACAAAAGCAATACTCCGAATGCCAGCTTCCTCATTTCACCTTCACCTGCACCATCCGTTCACCCACAATTTCGGCTTCCACTCTTTTGCGAGAAGTCAAATTTTCCACCACAATCATATCACCCAGCAAACCGCTTCCCCGGGCTTTTCCCACCGCAGTCACCACAATCCCTCCTTTTTGTGCCACAATGGTCACCAGGTCACCTCTCTGGATCAGGGCTTCTTGCGCCAATGTATTCTCGGTAATCACCTCTCCCGCACCCAGTTTCTTTTTCGCCTTTTTCCCCAGAACTTGGTCGATACTGGACAGTGCCTTTTCGTTTTCTGCAGAGAGAAGCTCTACCTCAAGCCTGAGGTCCTCTTCCTGAATGGTTTCCTGGGGAAGAATATCCCGAGCAGCACGGATTACCTCCCGATAAACACGCACTGCAAAAGTAAAGGGAATTCGCGCCTCGCCTCCAAGTTCACGAATGGTACCTCTGTTAATCCCCCAGGTTTTAACCGAGGAGAGTTCCAAATCAAAGGAACTTCCTTCGCCAATAACCAAATCCTCCCCTGAACTCAGGATTTCCACCTCCACCTCTTGCGCATGGGGGAAAAACCTTTCCTTGAGCATTCGTACCAGGCGGGTTGCTAATGTTTCCCGGTCAATTTTCTGTCCCACGACCACCACCTGGCACCAGTCACTCCCTTGAAAATAGATATAGTCAAGACCAGGAATGTTTTTGGACACCACCTTTTGGTAAATTTCCTTAGGCTTCACGATACGCACCTCACCCAACGGTGGAAGATATCCAAGGTCAAGCTTGCGAATTCGCTCCTCCCACTGTTTATCAGGATAGGAAACGATTGCCACATCTCCTATGGTGAGCCGACCGGCACGGCACTCAACATGAGCCTTTAAATCCACCTGTAAGGTGAGTGCTCCGGCTACTCCCTCCACTAGAAAACAAAAAGCGACGAGAAGGGAGAACAACCAATTCAACTCATTCACCTCTTCATGGCATTCGCGATACTCATCATCTCATCAGCTGTGGTCACTGCCTTGGCGTTGATCTCGTAAGCCCGCTGTGCACTGATCATCCGGACCATTTCTTCCACAATCTGCACATTTGAAGTTTCCAAAAAACCCTGCGCCAGCGTCCCGAAACCACCGAGTCCCGGTGTCCCGAGCTGCGCTTCACCGGAAGAAGCGGTCGCCAGGTAGAGATTACGTCCAACACTCAAAAGCCCAGCTGGATTGACAAAACGCGCTAATTCAATAACTCCAACTTCCTGTGGTTCTGTTTCCCCCGGTATTTTCACCGTTACTGTTCCATCCTGGGCAACAGTCACTGATTCTGCTTCCTGCGGAATGGTAATCGCCGGCTCAAGAGGAAAACCATCACTTGTGACCATCCGACCTTGAGCATCAAGTTTAAACGACCCATCCCGAGTATACGCAATGGTCCCATCGGGCATGAGTACCTGGAAAAACCCATCACCCTCAATGACAAGATCCAGAGCGTTTCCCGTTTCATAAATATCACCCTGGGTAAAAATCTTCTGCACCGCAGCCGGTCGCACTCCTAATCCCACCTCAATTCCCGAAGGAACCTGAGTTTCATCGGAAGTGGGTGTCCCTTTCACCCGAATTATCTGGTACATCAGGTCCTGGAAATCAACCCGGCTTTTTTTGAACCCCGTGGTATTCACATTAGCCAGATTGTTGGCGATGACATCAAGGTCCATCTGCTTGGCCTGCATTCCGGTAGCTGCCGTCCATAGCGCTCGAATCATCCTGAAACCTCCTTCCTCAGCTCAACCGGGCAATCTCATTGGTTGCCCGACTTAAAGCTTCATCATGACTCATAATGGTCTTTTGGCTTATTTCGTATTCCCGCAAGGCGGAAATCATGTCCACCATCGCTTCAACGATATCGACATTGGACTTTTCCAGAAACCCTTGCCGCACCCGAAATCCTTGAGCCTCTTCTGGCTGCATTTCTCCATCTCGCAAGGTAAAGAGATTCTTCCCTTCCTTTTTCAATACCGATTTCTCTCCAAAATTCACGATACGGAGTTCGTCAACCACCTCGCCGTCCACACGAATTTGGCCTTGCTCGTCCACCATCACCGTTCCCTTACCAGGAATGATGATTTCTCCATTTTTCCCCTGCACTGGATATCCCGAAAGCGTAACCAGCCTTCCCTCCCCATCCAGAGTAAAATTCCCTGCCCTGGTATACGCTTCTTGCCCTCCCATGTCCACCACAAAAAATCCCTCTCCTTCGATCGCCAGGTCAAAGGGATTTCCGGTCGATTCAATGCGTCCTTGGGAAAAATCGGTATACGCTTCCGTACCCGGTTGAACGCCCGAACTCATTTCTCCCAGAAACACAGGATTTTCGTTCCCTGTAAAGCGAGCGAGCGCCACATCTTCCGCACCCTTCACAGAAAAAACATCCTTCTTGAAACCCGGAGTATCGATATTGGCAAGATTATTTGCAAGAACACTCTGTTTTAATTCATAGGCATTGAGTGCCGAAGTGCTCGTGTAAATTCCGCGAATCACCGTTTCACCTCCCCTATTCACTAAAAGAAAGATAAAATTTTTTGCCAATAGCAGCGGAAGAACACTATTTTTCCCAAGTTCCGTTCTATTGTTCAACTACCCAAAATTAAAACCTGACGTGATATAATAATGCGGCATAATCAATTTCTCAATCGAAACTCAGAAAAACAATGGACAGAATTTTTTACGATTTACAAAATGCCGTATCTCAACCAGGGTGTCCGTTCTGTAAGATTGAAAAAGACACGACCAGGCGTTATCTTGATACCCTTTTCTATGAACTGATCAATGACCCTGCCATCCGCAAAAAAATTATCTTCGGTGGCGGTTTCTGCCCAGCGCATACCGAGCTCGTCTTCGAGGAACGGAACTCTATCCTCGGGATTGCCATCCTCTACCAGGACCTCTTGAGTCATTATTTTGAGGACCAGAAAACGGCATCGGGTTGTCCCCTTTGCCAGGCTCTCAAAGAGAAAGAACACCATCTCTTGACCATCCTGCGAAAACGATGGGCAGAACTGAAACCCCTCTGGGGAGAACGAACATTCCTCTGCACGCGTCATCTGGTAAGTATTCAGAATGAAGGAAAATTAACGGAAGAAATCGGGAGACTCACCCAGAACGCGCTTCATACCATCCAGCAATCTCTTTCTGGACTCATTGAAAAGTTTGACTATCGTAAGTCTCGTCTTCCCGTTCAGGAAAAAGAAGCACTATCCTGGCAGGAAACTCTGGAATTTTTTGCCGGGAAATCCCTAAAAAAAGAAAGGAAATGAAGGAGCGCAGTCAATGAGAGACGTGCTTTTGGTAAGCTTTGGTGGTGCTATTGGAGCACTACTTCGTTTCATCGTCGGGGACATAATCCAAAAAAATACTTTGAATTTTCCCCTGAGCACCTTCGTCATCAACGTCGTGGGTAGCTTTCTACTGAGTGTTCTCATGTACTCAGCCGAATACGGAGGCCTGGTAAGCCGGGAGGTTCGCATTTTCCTTGCTATCGGTGTTCTCGGAGCGTTTACCACTTTTTCTTCGCTCGAATATGAATCGTTACGACTTCTCGAGGCGGGGGAACATCTCTTCTTCCTCTTGGACCTTCTGGGCAACGTGGTTTTTGGGTTCGGAGCCTGCCTTTTTGGTAAAATAGTGGCAACCATAATCTGGAGATAAAGCGATGAAAAGAGAGGAAGAAGCAGTCCTTTTGCGCATCTTTATCGGTGAACAGGATCGGTATAAAGGGAAACCGCTCTATCAGTATCTGGTGGAAGTGTTTCGTCAGGAAGGCCTGAGCGGTACCACCGTCTTCCGGGGAATTGCCGGATTCGGGAAAAAAAGCATTCTTCAGAGCACTTCTATTCTTCGCCTCTCCACCGATTTACCCATCGTGGTTGAGGTGGTCGACAAAGAAGAAAAAATTGAGAGAGTGAAGCCCATCCTTGATAAAGCTGTGAAAGAGGGGCTGGTTACCGAAGAAAAAGTACGCATCATTCTCTACGAAGGGAATTCGCACCAGGACAACCCTAAAAAGGAAACCGCTCGCTAATGTTTTTTCTTCAGAAAATCGGTGGCGCGTTTCTCGAACCTCCTGGACTTTTCCTCCTGGGGTGTCTTATCTGGCTCTGTATGCCGTCAAGAACCAAAAAACATGCTTTCCTCACTCTTCTTGCCTTCATGTATCTCATTTCCACCGGGCTGGGTACACGCTTGCTCTATCCCTACTTCGATTTCCCTCATCCTCCTGAAAAAGGAAAACCTGAAGCCATCGTCATTTTAGGTGGAGGCACACTCTTTGACCAGAGAACCGGAATGCAAACGCTCCATCCTATTTCAGCCATGCGCCTTTTACAGGGTTATTTCCTGTTTCAGAAGGAACATTTACCCTGTGTGGTGAGCGGTGGCACACTATGGGGGAAAGAACCGCAAGGCGAAGGAGAACTCATGCAGGAATTCCTCCTTCGCCTTGGAGTCCCGGCAGAAAAAATCATCGTAGAAAACCGTGCGCGAACCACCTGGGAAAATGCCCAGTTCGTGACCCCCCTTCTCAAAGAATGTGGCATTACCACATTTTACCTGGTTTCTTCCCAGGCCCATCTTCGCCGAGCGTTATTCGCTTTTACCCACTTTTACCCTGAAAGTGACCCCATTCCGGTGCCGGCCCACCCGGTATGTGACCGAAAACCAATCACCCTGGAAGATTTTTTACCTTCTTCTGAAGCCCTATCCGTCTTTTCATCGTTTTTCCACGAATGGTGGGGGTTACTCTTCTATCGCCTCATAAAGCCGGTGAAGAACTACGCTAGCCCTGTCCCGTAACACCCACCGAGCTCTACGGTCAAAAGGAGTCTCACCAATATTCACAATCACAAGATGCGGGGCATAAGTCGGCAAAAAATTGGCTGGGGAAACCTGAAGACTCGAACCGATAACCAATAGTGGATACCGATGTGCGAGGAGTACCGCCTCCTCAAAAGAGGGTGGGAGCAAATCTCCAAAAAGAACCACATCCGGGCGCAAAATCCCACCACATCGGCACCGCGGAGGGATTTCCCCTCTTGCGGTTTTCTCTTTCAGGACTTCCATCGGCACACTCTCTCCACAGCGTAGACACGACCCCGAACGAAGATGGCCGTGGATTTCCATTACCCTCTTAGAACCGGCTTTTTTGTGCAGACCGTCGATATTTTGGGTCACTACGCCAACAATCCAACCCTTCTTTTCCCACTCGGCCAGGATGAAATGTGCCTCGTTGGGCTGGGCATCCTGAAAGGACATAAGAACTTGAAATCCCACCTGATAAAAAATTTGAGGTTTTGACAAAAGCACATCCCTGGAGAGAATCTCCATGGGGTTATGTTTCGCCCAAAGACCTGAAGAAGGTGTCCGAAAATCGGGAATACCGCTTTCCGTGGAAATCCCTGCCCCGGTCAGAACCAGCCAGGGAATATGTTCCCGGAAA
>JBDIWM010000008.1 GCA_039638595.1 Atribacterota bacterium | reverse complement strand
CGCCCAAAGACCTGAAGAAGGTGTCCGAAAATCGGGAATACCGCTTTCCGTGGAAATCCCTGCCCCGGTCAGAACCAGCCAGGGAATATGTTCCCGGAAAAATCGCGCCGCATCACGAACGGTACACTCATCCATGAAGAGAGGAAACTTATCGCTTTCTCTTTGCTTCCTGACAGCGCTTTAAATCAGAAAGTTTCTCTTGGCTCTGTTTCAGGAAACGATTCATCTTCTGTTCAAAATTAGCCCGGCTCTTCTCCAGTTTTGCTTCGTACTCTTTGTCTTCGTCAATTCGTCGAATGGAAAAATCGATTTTCCCGTCAGGTGCAATCCGGATTACTTTCACTTTAACCCGGTCATTCACTTTCAGGTAATCATTGATGTCCTTGACAAAATGGTTGGCAATTTCGGAAATATGCACCAAACCTTTGCTTCCGTCGTCAAGCTCGATAAAAGCTCCAAATTTGGTGATACCGATGACCTTGCCCTCAACGATGCTATCCACTTCAACCATGAATACCACACAATCCTCCCTTTCAAAAAAATTGAGTTTATTATATAGAAGAAGGCCAAACAGTGTCAATATTGAGTTTCTGGGCACTCGTGAGCGTGCCGCAATCCACTTACGCAAACCGCTTTCCCGCCTCAGTCTGTGGTGGTAAAATAGTTCTAAGGAGGGAAGAGTATGTGTGTTTCCGTTCCGAAAAGGACCTTACCGCTATTGGCTGGATTCTTCGCCTTTTTGGTCCTTCTTGGGTCTCCCGTTTTCGGAGAGTAAACGGGCTTGTTCCACACCCTCTACCAGTGGGAACCTTTGCGCGAATCTGATGGAGTATCACGGATTATTGCCCATGCCTCTCACGCTCCCAGCAGTGGTCCCTTCCAGGATGGGAATCTCTTTGCCTTTACCGTTCGGAAGAATGCCCTTGTGATTGTGGACGTGACCAAAGAAGAAGTGGTCCTGGAAAAAACATTCCCTGAAATGTGTATCCTCCACGGTCTGAAAAATGGGTACGTTTTCTACTACCTTGGGTCGCATCCACAAACCATGGTTTTTTCCATAGCCACAAAGAAAGAGAAAGCCTATCCTGGCAACTTAGTTCTTGTCACCGAGGGAGGGTTTCTGGTAACAAACGACAGAGGTATTCTCCGTATTTTCGCCCCCACAACTGAGGAATGCCTGTTCAGCGAACCTGTAGCCAGCGCAGAAGCGGTTTTGAGCTTGGGAGAAGTGGTCTTTGTGCCCACCCGGGATACCCAGAGGAACTGCAGCGGCTACCTCGGTTTTGACATTGCATCCCGTAAGACTTTCCCTGTTCCCTCCTTAAGCCCAGATACTCATTTTCATCTTCCTGAATACCACGGCCACCCTGGGAGAGCCGGAATACTTTTCCGGGTGGGTTCCTTCCCATCCTCCGGGAAGAAGGGAAAACAATTTTCCTTGAACTCCTCGACTAGACTGGAGAAACTGTAGAACGATTCCCCCTCCAGGATGTTATCCTTCCTTCGCGTCGTTCTCCATCACCATTGCACCTCTTTGATGTTTTTTCCGATACATTGCTTTGTGCTATCGAGGATGCAATCGGAACATTTCATTTCTTTTCCGTTAAGATAAAAGGTGCGCCAATTCTTCTGGGCCAATTTGCACCCCGGGGGAGAACAACCCTCTATGGGTGATTCTCCAATGACGGCACCATTGTTCTCCTCGAAGAAAAGGGTCATGAGGAAACCATACTTCACCTATTTTCCCCCGATGGAGCACGGATTGCAGAACAAACCCTCTGGCCCCCGGGACTGAGCACGAAGCACTCCCAGATTGTGGACGGAAAAGAACTCCTTAGCACCCAAGGAAATCTTATTCTACGCTACAAGCTCCCTCAGGGGGAACTCACCGGGGTCTACATTTTCTCTGAAGGGCATGACCTAAGTACAGGTGTTTTTGTGTACCAGAATAAGGGGCTCACTTTCCTTCGGAATCTCTCCGGAAAGGAAGAAGGAATCGAAAAACCGGCACTGGTAGCTTTCGACGTCTTAGGCGAAAGCTGGCCCCTTCCGTTGGAACTCGTCTCCGTTTCCCCGCACGGGGAAAGCCTATACGAAGTTTTTGAAGACTTTCCCACCGACCTCCGTTTTACGACCCTTCCATCCCTTGAGAAGCTTCTTACACTCAGTGTGGAAGCGGTTTCCATTACCCGAAAGGAAGAAAGACTCATTTTCACCTGGCTCATCCCTGAGCTTCAAAACGATACCCCAAGAACGGTCACCGTCACCGCTTCTCTTGGTCCTGCCCGAAAGGCGTTCCCCATGACCGTCGTCCCCTTCCCCAATCCCCTCTCTCTTGCAATCCAGACCCACCACGAGGGAAAGTACTCGTAGCCTCCTGGACCCTCAGGAACAAAACCTCGGTGGATATCGATGATTTGCGTTTTAATTTAGAAACCGAGAACCTCCAATGTACCCATGGTGACCCGTTTCCGGAACGAATCACCAAAAAGGACGTGCTCCATGGGAAACTCTTTTTCGAGTATCTCCCCAAGGATTTCCAGGTTCAGTGGAGTGGCTATACCCTTCCCGTCTCTCTCCTCCTTGAAGCCATCTCCCGCCGCGGCAGGGCTCAGGCTTCTTTTGAATCGTTTCTTGCGGTGCGCCCGGCGTACGCTTTTGAAGTCTGGATGCAGCAGGATCCCGAACGTCCGTGGTGGTACCTTCCTACCGATGAAGTTATCCGGGGTCTTTACATCTTTGACCCTTCAGGAAAGGAGATTACCAAAAACCTAACCCTCGAAAAGCGTGATGACCATGTGGTGCGCATCAGTGGTGTGGCCCCAGGTTTTCCCAGCGCGGCGCTTCCGCTTCGCCTTGTTTGGAAACGAGGTGAGCGGATTTTTGAATTCCAGCCCCGACTGGGAAGCCTCTATAAAGAAATGGTTATTGTTCCGTCTCTTGGAGGGGAATGGGAGATTTTCCTCACGTTCAGTGCAAATAGCGCTGAGCAAGTCAACGACCCTGCAAGATTCACCCCACCTCGCTTTACCCTGACGCTTTCACCGAATGCGCATCCCAAAGCAGACTTCATCGTTTGCGACGACGAGATGCACTCCTTCCAGAAAACTGGCTTTTGTGGCATCCCTTCCTCTGATCCTGATGGGGTCATTGTCAAATACCAATAGTCATGGCCTGGTTCAGTAATCCTCGAGGCGAGAGCAATCACCTACAGATTCTCTCAACTCCAAGTTCTCCCTATCACCCTGACCGTGACCGATAACCGCCTGCGGGAAACAAAAGTCACCAAAGAAGTGGCAATGGACCAGGAACGAACCATCGGCGGCAAACGAGTGACCATTCCGCCCGCCTTTGTGCGGCAGAACTCCACAACCTATGAGGTGGAAGTGCTCACTGGAGATACTAATGCTGCTGGAACCGATGCCCGGGTGTTTCTGAGCCTCTACGAACCAAAAGAGCAAGAAGGAGTGGTTTACGGTTCAGGGGTGCTACTGCTCTCTCAGATGGGAAATCCTTTTGAGTGAGGAAAACGGGATGCCTTTTCTGTCACCGGGAGAGCCATTGAGA
The DNA here is from genome assembly GCA_039638595.1 of Atribacterota bacterium. Lineage (NCBI taxonomy): Bacteria > Pseudomonadati > Atribacterota > Atribacteria > Atribacterales > Candidatus Caldatribacteriaceae > Candidatus Profundicultor > Candidatus Profundicultor thermophilus. The sequence continues at coordinate 49,745 of JBDIWM010000008.1, read as the reverse complement.
ATCTCGACCACATCGTTCTCCTTCACGATAACTCGGGGAATAAGCCGGGCTGGTTTGTGGTGGGCCTTAAAGTCAAAGACACCTGCTCGGGCAAAGAGTGGGTATTCCAGCCCAACCGGTGGTTAGCCCTCGGCGAAGGAGACCGCAAAACCTATGGTGAGTTCACCCCACTTGAGGAAGTATACCCGGCGGGGATTCTCGTCGAAGGAAACCGTAATTCTCTTAACCTCATTGAGGTCAGTGATACGGTCTTTATCCTCCCACAGGGATGCACTCAATTGTACTTTACCTGTTTTGACGGGACGAGGGAGATGGAAGTATTTCGGGAGAACGGCCGTTCCCTGGGGAAGCAGTATGCCAGTGCCTCCCGCTGGGCAAAGCGAGTACCTCCGTGTCTTCCCAAAAATGAATGGGGCGTACCCTTTGACACCACCGCTCTCAACCACGCGGAACGATTCCTCATAAGAACCAGGAAGGGTCAGGAGACCAGAGAAAAAACGGTGTGGATTTTCCCTCCAAACTGGGCCAATTACCAAAACGTCGCATTGAAGACCTCGATACTGTACTCCCTTAAGGGAAAAACCGAAGTCTTCTCGTGCGGGACCACGGTCAAAAACTATTTGGCTGGGCTCAGCCCTAATGTGGCCAACGCTGCTTTACCAGTCATCAACTACGGAGTGGATGCCTTTTCTATCTTTGGTGCCAGCCCCGACAGCTATCTCGAGGACTCCTTCTGTGAATTTACCAGAACGTACCTCGAAAACCAGAAAACCCTCTTTATCCAGAGGTTTGGATTTAGCCTGGAACTCGTCTCAAGTGCCGTTGACCTTTTCGAATACCTTTATGACGCCCTCAACTGGGCACTGCAACTTCCGGGAGTGGTGCAGGCTTCAGTAGCCCAAGCGTACAAGGTGGTACTTCTTAAGGAACTGGGCGCAAATGACAAAGTACTTGCCCAAATTGCTGCCCTCCTTGAGAAAGGAAAAGAACTTGCAGAAGAAATCAATGCTTCTTTTGAAGCCAATGACCCGTATAGCTGTGCGCAAAAGCTTAGCGCGCTCAAAACCCTAACCTTTGGCAATAACCCGTTAAGCAATGACCCTCAAGTGCACAGCATCAATTACGGAGAATTTGGTATCGCTGATTATGAACCGGGAATGCCTGATCACCCCCTGGCTATCCTCTTTTCTCTGGCTACAATCAATGTCAAAGACTGGCGAAAAAACGGCCATCCCCTCTACCGGGGAGACGAACTCCTGAGTATTCTCCTTCATGACCCGGTTACCGACACAAACGCCGCCTTAGACGTCTACGAACCGCTCCTTCGTACCATCATCCAGGCCGGGGGCATTCTCACCAACGTATGCCTTTTAGGAAGTTCATAGAATCCCCAAAAGCTTTACACCGTCACGATTCTGATGTCGGTCATCTTACAAAAATCCATAAGAGCTGGATAGAGCTCCTCCCCATACCCCAAACAGGCATACTCATTGGTCCAGAACTCAAGAAGCTGTCCCATATCACCATGTACACGGACAAATCCATGAGGCCAAAAAGGAATCCCACACTCTCGAAGCCTCTCTGACACCTCTTCTGGCGACGGTTCAAAAATCGAGACCCGAGCCAGTACCATGACGAATGCCCCCGAGATTCGCCCCAGACGTGCCAAAACCCCCTCGCCCACTTTGCAAATCGCCTGTACCGCTAAACCCCCAGCACTTCCTTCAGTGGGAATCCCATGCTGACTGAACCCCGCCGGACCAACCTTTCCCGCCAAAGAAGGAGGTATCGCTCCGTCACCGATGATTTTCAACTCCTTCTTGATTATATCAATATGCTGAAGGTCCCCATAGTACACCCGTTCTCGGCTCAATTTGGTCAAAAGAAAAGTGGTGAGGGCGGTGTTGAAATCACCAAGAGTGGAGGTGGGCACTCCATCTTCAAGCATCATAGATTGAGCAAAGCAAGTGGTAGCATAAACATCTCCCAAACCGGGAAAAGACTGGATAGTGTAAAAATGCCATTTCTCTCGCTCTACGATTTTTTTGATCGCAAGATAAAGCCGTAGCGAACGCTCATTAGGACGATTCATTTCCGGGAATGTCCCGAATAAACTCTGAACGCGCAGTTTGAGGGCTTCAAGTTCTTCCTGCTTCACGGCTTCAGCTTCCCGGATGAGCTCCACTGTATCTCGACTATCGATGTCCACTCCAAATACCCGCATCCACTGGGAAGGGTCTGCTACCCCCACCGTCTGCCCCATCCCCCTTCCTCCAAAGGTACCGATGGTAGAAAGATTGAGGACGTTTTTGAGGTGCGCCGCCTGACAATAACTTAGGATTTGGGCCATGGTATTCCGGTCGTCAGCAGCCCCGTACACGAATTTATGAGGAATACCCACTTCAAGCATCGCCCCATGCATCACCAAACCCCCTACCGTACGCCACCCTTGAGAACCAGGATGGGTCCAGAGAAGAATTCCCTTCCCAGTGAGGGCATAGTCTCGCACTGCTCCCACCAAATGCGCTGCCCACACCCAGGTACCGGAAAAGAGTATGACTCCATCGATGTCTTCTTCATGTTTCATGCTCCGCAGCGCCACCCGAGCTTCCTCTTTGGTGGCCACCACCACCTTATGTTCTACAAGTTCTATGCCACTTCTCCATAGCGCTTCCTTAGCAAAAGCAATGATGGCTTCATCGATAAATGGTTTTCCCAGAGGATCCCGTAACCCATCCTTGTGAACCCCAAAAACAATAAATCCAAACCTCGGCGTCATCATTGTATCCTCCTCATAGCGAAACGGCATGCCCTGTTAAATAGGACTCCACTGCCCCAAAACAAATCCGAAGACTTTCCACCGCATCCTTAAGCTCCTGCGAGAGGTCGAGGTCTTCAACAATCGCCTGATAGAGGTACTCCTGTTCACGTTGACACAATTCCTCATGACTCGGTTCATCGGAAATCTCGATATACTCATCTTCACGCATTCTTTTTCCTTCGCTATCGGTATCACTCCAGTGAACAACCAATGTATTCACCGCGGTGTGCTGGGATACATCGGAAGGGTCAACAGCGCTCACATCTTTACCGATACTGACTGACCCTTTCGGTCCAATGACGTCCTTTACAAAAAAGGCGGTTCTACTTATCATTGGACCCCAACCCACTTCGTACCACCCCACCGAGCCATCTTCAAAGACGATCTGGAGTGCCCCGTAGTTGTGGGTATCTGGAGGAATTTCATTCGTCAACCGTGCCGCAATCCCATGTACCCGAGTGGGTTTGGCTTGAACCATCCGACACATAACATCCACATAGTGGATACCACAGTCCACAAGGGGAGGCATACGCCGGATGAATTCCTTGTGTACCATCCATTCGCGACCGAAACTCTGTTGATTCAGGTTCATCCGCATAACCAGAGGCTTCCCCATCTTCCAGGCATAATCGACAAACCTCTGCCAGGCCGGGTGATGTCGCAGAATATAGCCAACCACGAGCTTTCGCTTTGTCTCTTGGGCAACTTGTACCACTCGTTTTCCCTCCGCAACGGTTTGCGCAATGGGTTTCTCCAGGAAAACATGAGCCCCTTTCTGCATGGCATAAATGGCGTACTCAGCATGGGTATCCACATAGGTATTGATGGAGACCACTTGAGGGTTGGTAACACGCATTGCTTCATAGTAATCGGTGAAAACCGGTACCGAAAGGTCAAGTTCCTGCGCAAGCTTCTTTGCCCGTTCCACGTTTTTGGCCACTACGAACCCTACGATCTCAAAATAAGGCAAAAGGGCATACGCCTTAGCATGTGATGCTCCCATCCCCCCAACACCAACTACCAGCGTTCGTAATACCATGCTTATCCCTCCTCTTTCTCTCCCAGGCCCAGAATTTGACTTTCGACATCTAACGGCAAATCGTTGACGAAAGCACCATTAGGATTATATAACCGTCCCTTTTCCACAGTTAACCCCGCCCAGGCACCCTCTTTCACTGCAGCGTGGAGGTTACGGGGTTTTACGGCATCACCCACACTGACCACCGGAACCCCATGATTTCTCAGTTGGGTAAAGATCTCTGCGTCAGGCCGAGTAAAGCAGGTCACGATGGCATCATACGGAAGGGACCAAAATTCACCATTACGCAGGAGCGTTACTGTACCATCCCCGATTTCCAAAAGTATACTGTTTGGAAATACCGTCACCGGGTACCGGAAGGGTTTGGAATGAAGGGCTTCAGCGTCCTTCTGCTGGAATCGCTTTCGTAAAACGTACATGTGGATGACCTCAATCGTAGACCCAAATTCTTTATACGGTGTAACAATGGTGACCGCTTTCCCAATAGAAGCCAGAAATGCTGCAGTGTCTGCTGCCGGATAGTGGTCTCCCCAGACAATGACCCGTTCTCCTTCGATTTTTTGGGGTTTTCTTCCGTCTTTGGGATGAAATTCGCAGGAAACTTTTGGACAAGCAAGAATTGCCTCAAAGGGAATCACTCGTTCTACCATTCCCGCTACCCGAGGAACGTAGGAATGTGCTCCGGTGGCATTGATGACCGCATCGTACTGGGCGAGTTCCTCCCAGGAAGGCGCACATCGAAGTCGCAGGTCAATATCAAGCCGATTGATTTCGTTTCGAATCCAGTCGGCGTACCACTTCATTTTCTCCTTCCCCGGCGTCAGACAACATCCCAAAATTGCACCCCCGAGTTCCCCGGTCTTTTCGTAAAGGGTAACCTGGTGTCCTCTCTCTGCAGCGTGTCTGGCTGCTTCCATTCCTGCCGGTCCCCCTCCCACGACCGCAACACGCAGAGGTTGCGTCACTCGATCGCGGATTTCAAAAGCAGCATTACCACAAGCAGGGTTGATGGCACAAGCAATTTCCTTTTTCGCCATGAGTGATTCCTGCCAGCATCCCGTGAGGCAGGAAATGCAACGGCGAATTGATCTCACCTGGCCGTATTTAGCCTTAATCGGCCAGTAAGGATCAGCCAGGAGTTGCCGCGAAAGGCCCACCATGTCGGTCTTCCCTTCAGCAAGGATCTTCTCACAGTACTCCGGATTACGTAGAGAATGGCTGTTAATGACCGGAATTTTCACTTCCTTCTTAATGGCTTCTGAAGCGTATATCGTCCATCCTTCTTCATAGTACATGGGGTCAAACCCTGCCCCGGGACTTTCCTGAATGCACTGACTGAGATCCAGTGCCGCCACCCCAGCTTCTTCAAAAACCTTCGCTACCTGAATGGACTCCGGCAACTCCCTCCCTCCCGGCACCCATTCATCCACCGAATAGCGTACAAGCACCGGAAAATCCCGCCCACACTTTTTTTGAATGGCCTCGATGATAGCCAGGGGGAAACGCATCCGATTATCAAAGCTTCCCCCAAATCGGTCAGTGCGACGATTCAAATAAGGGCTCATAAACTCCGAAATGAGATACCCGTGTGCGGCATGGAGTTCCACGGCATCAAAACCAGCCTGTTTTACCCGCCAGGACGCCTCCGCAAAAAGGTCAATCAAAACAATGATTTCATCGGTGGTCAGAACGTGAACCGATTTACGGGTTACACTCTCCTCCTCACTGGCATAGAGGATAGGACGGCTCTGTGACCAGGGCAAATTCACCACCATATCGGTGGAAGCAAATTTCCCCGAACGGGGCAACGCTGCCTGTCGACCGGGATGCTGCAGTTGCACCGCACATTTTGCTCCGTAGCGGTGCATAGCTTCCGCCAAACGTGCTAATCCCGGAATGTATTCATCCCCATCAGCCACAAGGCATGTCACCGTAGAGCGACCGGTATTCCCCTGAGGGGAAGTTGCCCCCACGATGATAAAACCGGTTCCCCCTTTGGCGATGGTAGCATGGTGATGAATATCCCGAGCGCTCACTGAGCCATCGGCATGAGCGGAGCTGATATCGGTTGGCACGTGGCAAATACGATTGGGAATTTCCACATTGCCAATCCAAATCGGTTCAAAAAGATGTGTGAACGAAGACATAGTATTCCCTCCTTTTACGATTTCCGAAAAACCAGGTCTCCGGCCAAAAAGGTGTACTGCGCTTCAAAATTTTCATCGATGACCACCAGGTCCGCCTGCTTCCCCACCGCAATGCTTCCGACCTCTTTATCAATACCAAGAACCGAAGCCGGGTTGATGGCGCCCCAGGCAATGGCTTCTTCGAGCGGAATCCCTGTATACTCTTTCAATCTCCGCAGTGCCACATTCATGGTAACCCCGCTCCCAGTTAAATTACCGTCAATAGCCGGATCCTCATCAATCATCCGGATTACGTTCTCCGCCACCCGCACCTTTCGACCATCCCGGTAAGTGAGGACCGTTCCCTCAGGCATACCCGTCCCTACCAGCGAATCGGTAACAAGCACTTTCTTCCCCTTGGGTTTTACCTTGTGAATGAACTTAAAAAAGGGAGGTGGAACATGCACAGGACATCCAATGAGTTCAACACTCACCGTGTCATAAAAGAGCACTGCTGTTTCGACACCGGGAAGCATCACCAGCGCTTCCTGGGGATTTTCCCGATATCCCAAGGTTCCATCGTACATGTGGGTCACATGGCGCGCTCCAGCCCGAATAACCCGTTCAGCCTCCTCATAACTTGCTTCGGTGTGCCCGATGACCGGAATAATCCCCCGGTAAGTAAGCGTCTCTGCAAGCCACACCGCATTGGGAAGCTCTGGCGCAAAGGTCACCGTTACCAGCACATCGCCCACTTCCCCCAGTACAAAGGCTACATCCTCTTTACTGGGCACACGGAGGTACTGGAGAGGATGACCACCTCGACATCGGGGTGAAAGCCACGGTCCCTCAAGATGCACACCATGGAGAATTCGACCATAATTACTCTCCTTCACCTGCCGCAAGCGTTGAATCTGTTCCACTGTTTCTGGAAGGGGCCGGGAGATGGTCGAGGCCACCACCTTGGTAACACCGAAGGAGAGATAGTGAGAAAGACCTGAAGCAATACGCTCTACATCTCCCTCCACAAAGTCGACATCAAAAATACCGTGGGTGTGCATGTCAATGAAGCCGGGGCTCACAATGAAACCCGAAACATCCAAACAGTTCTTTGCCTTGACCTCATTCCAGTTCTCCCCCAGAGAAACAATCCGACCCTCACAAATGGCCACATATCCTCTGGGGAGGACTTCATTTTCGGTGATCACTTTTCCTCCATAGAGTAAATAATCCCACATGGTCAGTTAACCTCGGGTTCCAGTGGCCCAGCCAGCGGTGCCACGAAAAAGAGTTTTCCCGGCAATTGCGGCATCACTGAAGAGGGAACCCACATATCTGGCCCGTATTTTAACGTCACCCACAGGGCATGGGCCTGATACATCATTCGGCGACAGGGTAAATACCCATCAACTCCCCCAATGGTATAGTCAGCCTGCATAAAGATTCCCGGTCCAATGGTATTAGCCCTTGCCGGCACCAGGGTAATACGACTCCGGAAGCTGGTAATGGAATTCTGAATAATCGTCAGAGGATGGAGTTTCGCAGCCACCCGGTGGGTGGGTTTCAACCACTCCTCCATGCTGGCGTAATCCGCCGCAAAATGGGGCTCCCAAAAAGCGATATGAAAAACCCAGCCAATGCCATAGATGAGTATAAACTTTGCTCCCTTGGCACGTAATGCTCCAATGCGCTCCGCATAGGTGGGGAGTTCTTCCCGGGTGGCAAAATGTCTCTGTTTTTCAGGAACGGTCAATTCTCCCAAGGGGCCATAGAGCGACGACTCCATAGCATTGCGAAACGCTCCCGGGTCGCTTGCCGGTAAAGTGTTTCCCTCGGTATCACACCACTCATCCATGTTGAACCCATGGACGTGCTGACAATCAACCCCCCATCTTTTTAGAAATTCCACCGCCCAGCGATACATCCCCATGGGACCGACCGAGAGAATGAGAATACAATCCCGCCCCTCGTCTTTGGTAAGTTTGATCTGGTAGGCAATTTCGTGTCCCATAAGGGTATTGAAGTCTTCGAGGGTTGGGCAACCAACCGGCTGAAACCGCTCATGCCACCAGGGTTCTCTCTGGTACACCGCCTCCGGTGGCTGGCTACAACACCAGTCCATCCGTTCTAAATCCCACGCTTCCGGAAAAAATCCTTCAAATAAAGACCCCCGAATGGTATTCAAAAGATTAATCTTTCCCATCTCAATCCCTCCCTCTATGATCGGCTCTCAGAAAGTTGACTGAGTGTTACTGCAGCAATAATAATCAGTCCAATCACCAAATCCCGGGCATAGGGGTTGACGTTCATGATAATGAGGGCATTTCCGATTAACCCGATCAGCACCACCCCCAGAAAAATGTTGAGCGCTCCACCTTTACCACCCGAGAGTGCTACCCCTCCCACAATGACTGAAGCCAGTGCATCCAGAGCATAGGCATCACCGGTTGTAGCCAGCGCTGAGCCCACCCGAGAAATGAGAATGATGGCCGCCAGAGCGTTCAGTATTCCCACCACGGTATACGCTCGAATCACCACCCGGTCGGTATTGATTCCCGAAACGTGCGCCGCCCGGCGATTGCTTCCAATGGCGTAGAGAAACCGTCCATACCGGAAATATTTCAAAATCAGGTAAGAAAGAAAGACCACCCCCAGGAAAAAGAGAATCGAAATGGGAAGATAATGGAAAAGACGGCCTCTTCCCAGGGTTTCAAATCGCCCGAAAAGCATGTAGGATGCACCTCCAGTAACCAGGAGCGCCAAGCCATGGTAGGCCGACATAAAACCCAAAGAGATAATGAACGAATTGGCTCTGGACTTAACTACCGTTACCCCATTCGCGAAACCGACCAGAGCTCCAATGCCAAAAGTTACCACAAAAGCAATCGGATACACAAAAGTTTGGCGCCAGGGTGCCACATTCCCTTCCGGAAGACCGAGGATTCTTTGAATGAGCATGGCAAAAATAACCCCCAGAAGCGATACCTGGGAACCAACCGAAATATCCACATGCCCTGAAACAAGAAGCATACCTACGCCACTTGCCACAATACCTAAGACTGCAATCTGTTGAAAGATATTGATAATGTTGGTCGGATTGACAAAGCGTCGGTTCACAATGGTGGTGACCACCGAAATCGCCACAATCAGGAGTAAAAGAATATAAGCCTGCTCAATGGAAGCTCGCTTCCGAAAAAAAGCCCTCAAGCCTCTCGCCATCACCCTGACACCTCCATCCCTTCGCAGACACCCATGGCATAACGCACAATGTTCTCCTCGGTCACTTCATCGCCCTCAAGAATAGCCACCAGACGTCCATTCCGCATGACTCCAACGCGGTCGCAGAGCGCTACCAGTTCTGGGTTATCCGAAGAAATCACAATGACGATTTTGCCATGGTGCACCAGTTCTTCAATCATTCGGTAAATCTCCACTTTGGCTCCTACATCGACACCCACCGTCGGTTCATCGAAAATCAGCACTTCCGCCTGAGTCTGCAACCACTTGGCCAGAACCACTTTCTGTTGATTCCCACCGCTCAAGTTCACCACCCGCTGGAAAATCGACGGCGTTTTCACGTTCAAGCGTCCGGTAAGCGCGATCGACTCATGATACTCCCTCCCCAGATTCAACAGCAAACCATTATCTTTGGCCACCGAAGCAAGGCTCATGTTCTCCATCACTGGCCGCGACAGCAAAAGCCCGTCACTCTTGCGGTCTTCGGTAAGGTATCCAATGCCTTTTTGAATGGCATCATAAGGATTCCTGGGAGTGATGTCTCTACCCTGGTACAGGAGAGTACCCGAATCTTTGGGGTCTAATCCAAATATCATACGCACCAGTTCCGTTCGGCCCGAACCCACCAGTCCTGCCAGCCCAAAAATTTCTCCCCTTCGTACCTTGAAAGAAACACCATGAATGACACCTTGCCGACTGTAATTTCGCACTTCCAAAGTTTCATCCTCTCGCGAGGCACGGGACATCTTCTCTCTCTTGTAGAGTGTCACCTGGGAACTGCCAATCATCTTGCGAATGACTTCATCCATGGTGATATCCTGCAAGGAATAGGTAGCTACTTTCTGTCCATCTTTCAGAATGGTGACACGGTCACAGATTTCAAAAATTTCGCTTAAGTTATGCGAAATGTAAATCGTGCTCAAGCCCTGAACCTTATGGGACCGAATAATATCGAAAAGAATGTTTTTCCCGCATTCATCCAGAGACGCCGTCGGCTCATCAAGAATGAGGAGTTTCACGGGACGAGCGAAGGCCTTGGCGATGCTCACCAGCTTCTTATCGACAAAAGAAAGCCCGCGCACCTTTTTATCTGGAGCAATGTGGATGTCGAGCTTCTGCAAAAGTTCCTGGGCGATACGCCAACAACCGACATAATCCACCACCCCTCCTCGGCGAACCGGAAGCTCAAAGAGGTAGAGATTCTCAGCCACAGTCAGCTCTTCCACCAGCTGGTTTTCCTGATGCACCGTTTGAATGCCAAGGCGAATCGCCTGCCACGGCTCAAAGTGCGTATAGGTGTGCCCTTCGTAGACAATCTCTCCCCCATCAGGATGGAGGGCTCCGGCAATGATCTCAATAAGCGTTGATTTCCCAGCACCATTCTGTCCCACCAGAGCATGGACTTCACCATAGGCCACATCCATGGATACCCTATCCAGAGCTTGCACACCGGGATAGCTCTTACTGATCTCCTTCAAGTTCAAAATATACGCTGTGCTTGACAAAGAAATAAACCTCCCCCAATCGAGAAAAAAATGCGAGGGGGTACCCCCTCGCATTTTTTTCTATTTTGCCCTCAATTCAGGCTTATACTGACCGGTTCTGGCGAACTCTTCCACCACCGGGAACCAGCTTTCATCCAGAAACCAGGGAATGAGCTTCTCTTCCCAGTCGGCTTTGCTGCACCAGACAATTGGCGAATAACTCTTCTTCTGGTACTCTCTCCCTTTGAGGTAGTTGATGAGGTTCTGAGCACAAATCATGCCATGGAGTCCTGGAGAGAGACTCAGGATATAGTCAATGTATCCCTTCTTCACGTTCTCCACATCCATGGGTCCACCGTTGACGGTAACAATGGTGACCTTGTCGAGGTCCACGTTCTCCTCTCGCAATCCCTGAATGATGCCTTCGGTAATTTCCTGACAAGCACCGATGGCCACGTTAAATTCAAGACCCGACTGCACTAAGGTTTTGATAATATTGAGAGATGGTGCAGTGGCGTAATCACCGTACTGCACATCGGTGGCCAAACTAATCCCTTCTAGAGTTTTAATGGTATCCATAAATCCCTGGATTCCCTGCATGACTGGCGGCGTCCCGGCAAACCCCTGGATCCAGACTACCTTCAGTTCTCCAGGTATATCGCGACGGAGGCTCGTGGCTACCGTGCGGTACACATCAAACCAGTTAAAATCGATGTCAGCAACGGGTTTTCCCTTCCCTTCAGCGATACCACTTTCGGTAATCTGAATGGGGATATTCGCCTCGTTTGCCAGGCGGCAGGAGTACTCAGCGCTCGAAGGGGTCACCGCGGTGAGATTGATGGCATCCACACCCATGGTGATCAGGTTCTGGATGGCTTTGGTTTCCTCATCCGCTTTGTAATTGTGGTACTGCCAGACAATCTTTACGCCTTCCTTATTGGCAATCTGTTCAAAACCCTTATGAAAGGCCGTAAACCATCCAATTTCATACGGAATCACCACACCCACGGTGTAGGTTTTTTCTGCCGCAACACCTATAGCCGTTATAACGAAGAGCACCACAAGAAACATCACCAGAATCGTCATTCCGAATTTCTTCACCAGAAACACCTCCCCTTTCATGAAACTTCTTTTCACTTCTCTTCAACACCCAAATACCCAAACGCCTTGATCCCTAATCTCACCTCCTTTCCCAAACTCGCATTTGTCGACACACCTCGGTAAAGGCCAGAACGTTTTCCACCGGTACTTCGGGACCAATGGTATTCGCAGGAGAAGGAATCACATTCCCCATCGATAAAGCGAGCTGCATTCTGTGTCTGGTTTCTTCCTCTACCTCTTCTCTTTTGCCCAGAGGAAGGGTCCTTTGGTTACTCATGGTCCCCCAGAAAGTCATTTGTTTTCGGTACCGAGCTACCACCTCAGTAACATCATGGCATTCTGGCTGCAATGGATGAAGGACATCGAAGCCTGCTTCGATGAGATCCGGAATAATCTCCTCCACCCTGCCGCAGGAATGGAGGAAAAAGAGTGATTCTGGAAATTCCCTCTGCAACGTGGCGATGATTCTCTTCCACCAGGGCTTGAACAACTCCCGAAAAACACGGGGCGGAATTTGCAAACGGTCCTGCATACCGTAATCGTCATAGAAACAGAGAAGCTCCACACCACAAAGAGCATGTGCACGGGCAAACGAAAGAGTGAACGTAGCTACTTTTTCAATGAGTGCCTGAGCCCTCTCTCGATAGATCATCAAATCCACCATGAAGTCCTCCATCCCCCGTATCCAGTGACACCACTCATAAAGACTCCCACAGTACGCTGCCGGTAGATACCCTCTCTCGCGGATTTCCTGTGCCTTCTGGTGAACTTTCTCCATGCTTTCTGCATCAATACCCGGTGAAGGATACTGTTCAATCTCCTTTACGGTGCGCTCTCCCGATAACGGATGGAACATTCGTTCACAGCCAGGGTTATCTGGCCAGGGCAGAATCCCCACCCCCCAGGGCGAAAATGCTGCATCTTCAGGCAACTTCTCCTGGAAAAATTCTCTGCCAATTCCATTGGACGTCATCCGCAACCCATAATGCGCGGTCGTTGTATGGTAGAAGGGGTCGACATCATCTGAATGGGCAATGCGAACTTCAAAGCCAAAATATTCAGCGACATCACGAATCCCACTCTGGACCACAAACTTTTCGAAAAAGGCTGGTGTCAACGAAGGCGTCGCCCCGAAAAACAGGCTCCAGGGGGTGGAATCAACCTTTCCCTCTCTCTTCAAGACTCTGCGGATACGTTCTCGCGGCTCCATTTTCCCCTCCTTCTCTTGTCCTACCTCAGGCAAAAATACGCTCCACCGTTAACGCCGCTGCGCCCACCAGGCCCGAATCACGACCAAAAAATGCTCGTCGGATTTCCACTTTCCTTCGATGAAGCGAAGCCGTAATCTCCCAAACTGTTTCAGCAACGCTTTCCAGAAAAGCTGGATGGGCCAGAGATAGGCCTCCACCGATAACCACAACCTGGGGGTCCAAGAGGTTCACAAGGTTCGCGACGGCTCGGCCAAGAATTTTTCCCGTCTCTTTCCAAAGCGTGAGGGCAAAGAAATCCCCTAGATATGCCGCCTGGTCAATCACCTCACAGGAAAAGTCACCGGAGATGTCATCAACCAAATGGGCAATACGGGTTTTGCCCCCTTTTTTAATGTACTCCTGAGTTTTTCTCACCAACGCCGGGGCCGAAACATAGAGCTCCACACATCCCCGGTTTCCACACGGACACGGGGGTCCAGAAAGGTCGATACTCATATGTCCAAATTCTCCTGCCCCATGCTGGTACCCCTCGAGAAGTTCGCCGTGGGAAATGATCCCCGCTCCCACGCCATTCCCCACATTGATATAGAGAAGGTCCTGAACATCTCTACCCACACCAAACCATTTTTCCCCCAGTGCCCCAGTATCGAGGCTGTTTTCCACAAAAACTGGCCAGGAAAAATGAGGAGCAAGCATTTCCTGGAGCGGTACGTTCTCCCAGTGAAGGTTTACTGCCTTAATCACTTCACCCTTGCGGGGGTCAATAATACCTGGACAGCAAACCCCCATCCCGATAATGCGAGAGTAACCATTTCTGGAAAGCATCTGCGAGACGAGATGCACAATCTGTCCTACGATGGCCTGCGGTTCATGAGAAATAAGAGGTACCACTTCCTTGAACTTAAGCTCCCCATCGAGATTGGCTAACCCCACGTGCACCCGACGAGCCCCAATCTTGACCGCCACCACCAGACCCCATTCCCGGTTAAAGTGAAGAAGGAGGGGCTTCCTTCCCCCCGTCGATTGACCCGAACCTCCTTCTTGGATGAGACCTTGTTGTTTCAGTTCTGCAACCAGGTTGGTGACCGTAGACAAACTGAGATTCAAAGCCCGGGCAATTGCTACACGATTGGTGGTCCCTTGTCGGTGGACGAAACGGATAACCCGTCTCAGGTTTTCCTCATGAACTTTCGCCTGGTAAACACCAGCCATCAGTCCCCTCCAATGGCTTACTTCTTTCAGTGAAAAAAGAATCTATTTTTATATAGCACAGGTTACTCAACCTGTCAACTTAAGGCCGGCTTAACTGCAATCCCATTTTCATCAAAACCGGGAAAAGAGTTTATGAGCGATAAAACGAGCCTCCAATAAAAAGGGTATAGTCAACAACTCCAACTTCTGATACCCTTAATCTACCAATATTCCGCAAAGGAGGAATGCTTGTGGGGGTCAAAGCCTACCAATTTAAAACGGGAATGGAAAAATGCCTTGAGCAGATTGTCAATATGGACATAGTCCAGATTAATCACATCGTTCTCCCTCCCGGGGAGCGTGTTCCTGAACACTATAGTAATTCCAACGTTTTCCTCATCATCGCAAAAGGTGCCATGACCATCACCATCGAAAGAGAATCCCATGAGTACCCCCATGGGTATATTCTTGCCATCCCATACCACCAAAGAATGCTCATCGAAAATAAAGACAAAGAAATGCTTGAATTCTTCGTGGTGAAAGCGCCCCATCCAGAACACTACAGCGCAAATCCTAATGATGACTCAAGATTTCAATGACCAGCACCACCCCAAGGAACGCAGCAATACCGTAACCCAGAATACCCAGGATACTGAGAGAGCGTAAATGCGAATAATTGATGAAGATCAAAGAAGAACCGATAAGCAAAGACCCCAGAATAATGCTTAAAGAGAGGCGGTTGGTGGTCTGTTCCAGGTGGCGGTTCAGTTCCTTGAGTTCTTCACTCTCCCAGTGGAGGCGAATTTTACCCTTAGAGACCTGAACCAGGAGTTCACGACTGCGGCGAGGAAATTCCTCCAGAAGCCGACGCCACTCTAAGGCGTAATCGGTGATTTTATGAGACAGTTCATCCCAGGTAAAGTACTGGGCAAAGGTCTTTTCCAAAAACGCTTTGAGGTGTGGCACCACCGTAAAGTGGGGGTCAAGGTAAAGACCCGTTCCTTCGGCCACTGCTAACGCCCGAAGAAGCAAAGAGAAGTGAGAAGGAAAGCGCAGGCGGTACCGACGCAAAAGATAGAAAAAGTCGGCAAAAAGACTTTGCAGGTTGATTTCTCGCAGATCCACAAAGACATACCGTTCTAAGAGTTCAGCCAGGTCCAGACGAAAATGGAGGGGTGAGGGAAAAGGGGTTAGTAAAAATTCTTCTTCCAGGAGCTCCATCACTCGTTCTACGTCTTTTTTGAGGATAGCCGAGAGAATTGCCAGCATATTTTCTCTGGTCCTTTCATCAACCACCCCGACCATCCCAAAATCAAGAAAGACCAGTTCCTGGGTCTCTGGCAAAACCAGGAGATTTCCTGGATGAGGATCAGCATGATAAAATCCGTCCTCAAAGATCATTTTGAAGATGGCCCTAACACCAGTTTCAGCGAGTCGGGTACAATCAACTTCGTTGGGGATATTTTCCCTCTGTGAAAGACGAATGCCTTCCATGAGTTCCATGGTAAGCACGCGCTTCGTTGAATACTCGGCAAAAACTCGAGGAATCTGCACTCCCTGGAATTGAGCGAAGTTGTGACCGAATTTGCAAGCGTTGGAAGCCTCATAAAGGAAATCAATCTCACGCAGGAGATATTTCTTGAACTCAGCCACCATCTCTGAAGCTCTCACCGGTTCTCCAGAGGGGTTAAAACGGTCCATAAACTGGGCAAGATAGGTCAGAATCTCAAGATCAGAATGGACCATTTCTTCTACCCCTTCTTTTTGCACTTTCACCGCCACCTGTGGCCCACCATGGAGTTTTGCCCGGTGAACCTGGGCAATGGAAGCCGAGGCCAGGGGCTTTTCATCAAAGCGTTCGAAGACCTCCTCCAGAGGTTTTTTGAGCTCTTTTTCGACGACTGCTCGTACACTCCCAAAACTCACTGGTGGAGCTTGGTCCTGAAGCTTACGGAGTTCACTACAGTACTCTTCCGGCAGAAGGTCTGGACGGGTGCTCAAAATCTGCCCAATCTTAATAAACGTTGTTCCCAGCTCTTCCAGGGCGAGACGGAGATTTTCCTGGGGGGGTCTCTGGCGAGCTTCTTTCAGGATACGCACTCCCCATCGTTCCCAGAAGGGAAGGCGGTAAAAGAGAAAAGCAAAACCGTAATGGGTGAAGGTGCGGAGAATTTGACGCAGGCGTTTCAAGTTACGAACTAAAGACCGGTTAAAGAGCGTCATGTGAAATCTTCCGAACGTTCTCCAGAAAATCGTTCACAAAAGTCCGAAGTGGAGAAATAAGATAGGCCGAACCTTTCACCAGGCAATACTGTTTCAACTCCTCCTGAGTCATATTGAGGCTCTGGAAAAACCCTCGCCAAAGCACCGCAATAGCACATCGTTTCCCTCCTTTGAATTCAAGGAAAGCGTTTGCCGAAAGGAGCACTTCGCCTCTCAGAGTACCATCTTTCAGAACAGCAATCCGGACGTCCGGATAAAAATTCCACCCCTCCTTCTCTCCTGATGCGTCCTGTTCAAAATGAAATTTCAACACCTCATACCCGATAAACTGCACCTGGGAGTTACTGCCGGAGGTACTTTCTGACTTCATCATGATTCACCAACTTTTCCCTTCTTGGTGATGACGCAATGTTTAGGGAAGCAACGAGATTGGCCACCACAAGTGCCTCCTTGAGACCATACCCCTCCGCAAGGGCAAAAATGAACCCCGCGTCAAAATAATCCCCAGCACCAATTGTATCCTGGACCTTAACGGGAATGGTGGGAACAGAGAAAGCATCCGAAGGAGTATAGCAAAAACACCCTTCTTTTCCGCTCTTAACCAGAAGAGTTCCCGAAAAAAAGCGAAAAATGTCCTCTGGAAAGTCGACCAGACCCGAAATTTCTTTTTCGTTGGGAAGAAAATAGTCGAAGGGGGCAAGGAGCCGTTGCGTCTCCTTTTTCACCTCTTCCGCCCATCCCTCAGTGGGCCAACCAGTATCAAGAAAAAGGGTTACCCGTTTTTCCTTCTTGAGCTTCCAGAGCATATCCGGGAGCCCGGGCTGGCGGATTCCTGAAGAGAGAAAATACCCACCGAGGAGCACACAATCACCGTCTGCTATCGCAGAGAAAACCTGCGCCAGGTGGGTTAAAGAAAGGGCACTCTGGGCACCGAGTTCGGTAAAGAAGCTCCGTTCCTGAGTATCCCGGTGTGTCAAAGCCACCGAAAGGCCGGTTTGAAAATCGGACTCGAAAAAAAGAAATTCGGTCCGGATTTTTCGCCGCTTGAAACTCCGCGCGATCTCTTCGCCGGTTTCATCCTGTCCGATGGTTCCCACAATAAAGGTTTCCATACCTAAATCGGCAAGAGCCAAAGCGGCATTGCTCCCTTCCCCACCAGGTCGCATGACGTATCCCGGAACCAGGACCTCCACCCCCCAGTCGGGGAAATCATCAATTCCTCCTAGGATTAAATCCAGGCTGATGTTTCCGATGACAAAGGCTCTGGACATGACTATTCCTCCAGGGTAATTTTCTTGATGAGGTAGGCTGTCCCCGGCTCAATTCCTTTTTCCTCAGCAATGTAATATGAAAGGAGCATGATCGTGATAATGGAAAGAAGGGGGGCAAAAAACTCATTGTTCGCATAAAAAGGAAGTACCTCCAGGTTATACCTGGGAGCAAGAGCACACTGACCGATACTCAACACTTTGACTCCCTTCTGGACTAAAAACTCAGCCAGACCCTGCATGGGAATGGCTGTCCTCCCTGGAGGCATGAGGAGCACTGCCAGCATTTTTTTCACCGCTAATTCCAGAGGTCCGTGTCGGAACTGACCACCAGAGAAACTCAAAAACGTTTCTTTGGCACACTCATAAAACGAGAGGCATCCATGCCAGGCTGCACTCAGAGAGTACCCCCGCGCTATAATCACCCGAGCGTCCGATTCCTGCAAAAGTTCCAGGTTATAAATAGCGCGCCTGGCCCACTCTGGAGAACTGGTAATGAGGCGTTCTGCTTCATCGGCAACATTTTCAAGCTCTCCTTTCGCTCGGAAAAACCCTTCCCGATCCCCACGATAAGCCATCGCCCAAAGGTTCAAAACCGAAAGCATCGCGGTATGGGTTTTGGTTGAAGTAATCGCCTTTTCCGGACCGCTCAAGATATCAATGATGGTATCGCACTTTTTGGCCATGGTGCTTTCCAAAGAAGCCGTGACACCGATACGGTATGGCTTTACCGAGAGCTTTTCTAGAATTTTCAAAATTTCGTATGATTCGCCCGACTGCGAGAGGAGAAAAAGCGTGTCTTGGTTACGAATCCCCCCAAGACCGTAATGGAGGAATTCCGAAGCATCGATCCATTCCACCGGAAAACCACCCTCGAGGAGGTACAGATACGCTGGATACGCTGCAAAGAGTGAACTTCCCATCCCCACAAAGTAGATACGTCCTGGCAATTGCCTCTGCCAGGCCAAAAATTGCTCCTCGGTAATGCACGAAGCAGCGATGCGGCGAAACACTTCGGGTTGTTCAGCAATCTCTCGATAAAGCTGATTCAAGCGCCTCACTCCTTTTTCCGTTCTACACTATTTATACCATAGAAACGAGGTAGCACAAAAGAGGAACCACTACACAGGTCCTGTCAGGCACAGTTATAATTGTACTATATCAAGGAAAATACGCAATCAACGCACGCCATAACACTTTAGGCATATTAAAAATGAACGAAGGGAGGAGTATGGGTGCCTCATTTTCCATCAGATTTTCTTTTCGGTGTCGCCACTTCCGCGCATCAGATCGAAGGTGCCTGGAACGAAGATGGTAAAGGCGAAAATATCTGGGACCGTTTTGCCCATACCCCAGGAAACATCGCTGATGGTACTACCGGTGATGTGGCCTGCGACCACTATCACCGCTATGAGGAAGATGTAGCCCTCATGAGAGAATTAGGAGTTAATGCCTATCGTTTCTCAATTGCCTGGGCTCGGATATTCCCCGAAGGAAAAGGTCAGGTTAACCAGAAAGGGCTTGACTTCTATCGCCGACTCATTGACACGCTCAAAGAGACTGGAATCCGGGCCGTCGTTACCCTTTATCACTGGGACCTTCCCCAGAGACTTCAGGAGGAAGGTGGATGGGAAAACGAGGCGACTATTCATGCCTTTACCCACTATGCAAAGCTTCTTTTTCAAACCTTCAAAGATGACGTGGACCTCTGGATTACCCACAACGAACCCTGGGTGGTAGCATTCCCAGGCAATTATGAAGGGAGATTAGCCCCCGGGAAAAAGGATTTTGGGGTTGCCCTGCAAGTGGCCCGAAACCTCATTCTCTCCCACGGATATACACTGAAAACCTTTCGCGAAGAGGGAATCAAAAAACCCATTGGCATCACCCTGAACCTTTCACCGGTTCAGCCAGCCACGGAACGAGAAGAGGACCAGGAAGCAGCGCAACGCTATGATGGGTTTCTCAATCGCTTCTTCCTCGACCCCTTTTTTCGGGGACAATTTCCGGAAGACATGCTTTCCTTCTACCAGAAAAAAGGATTTACCTTTCCCCAGCTGAATTCTAAAGAAGGAGCGCTGGTTTCCCAGCCCCTCGATTTTCTGGGTATCAATTACTATTTCCGCCACGTGATTGCCCGGGGAACCGAACCGGTCCTTGAAACCATGCCGGTTGAACCTCCCGATGCCGAAAAAAGTTCCATGGGGTGGGAAATATACCCTGCCGGAATGCACGAAATCGTCAGGAGAGTGACACAGGAGTATACCCCCAGGGCGATCTACATCACCGAAAATGGGTACGCTTCACCCGATACGATTTCCCAGGATGGTCCTGTTGAGGACCCAAAACGAATCGAGTACCTTCGAAGTCACCTCCTTTCTCTTCACCGGGCCATAGACGAAGGCGCTCCAGTCAAGGGGTACTTTGTATGGAGCCTCATGGACAACTTTGAATGGTCCTCAGGGTTGGCGAAGCGTTTCGGTCTGGTCTACGTCGATTACCCAACGCTCCGTCGTATTCCCAAAAAGAGTTTTTATTTTTACCAGGAGGTAATTCGCCAGAGAGCACTATCGTAAAGAGAATCTGGTACCCTTCTTGCCTTCACCCAAGAAGAGTACCAGTAAGCGAAAAAGTCCAGGCTCTTTCGATTATTTACATGCCCAATGCCGATATCCTGATTCGCCAGGCCCATCCCTTTGAATATGAAGAGGCTGCTTCTCTTTTCTTGCTTTCGGCTCCCTTTTTCGAAGATTTAGGTGGAGAAAAGCAGGTACAGAAAATTTTTGCCTGTCTATTCCCAAAACGAGGGACCCTTTTCAGCTTTGAACACACCTATCTGGCCGAAAAAGACGGAACCATCACCGGAATGGCTTTAGGATATGAATGGCCGCAAAGGAAAAAAGAGGGGCTTCGAACCGGACTTTTCCTCCTCGCATCATCGGGAATTCATGTTTTCCAACACCTTCGCTTTTTCTTAAATTTGAACACCGTTACGGGAACATTTCATCCTCAGGGATATTACCTCAGCAACCTCGCAGTTTATCCTACCTACCAGGGAAAAAGCTTCGGAAAACAGCTCCTTTCTTTTATTGAAGCCATAGCCTACCAAAGAAAACTCTGGTGCGTGGAACTCGACGTGAGCGCCGAAAACCACAAAGCCATTACCATTTACCACCATCTGGGCTATGGGGTTATCCGAGAATCACGATTCTCTTACCGGGGCAGAACCCTCCTCTTTCTGCGCATGAGGAAAATCATCCAGTAGAAATCCTTTTTAAAGCTTTCTCAGCGCCGTTTTACACCCGATTAAAAAGTAACTTTCCCAAGCCGGATGTTCTGAAAAATCCCTGCTGGGGATTAAAGATAAGTTGGAACGCCGGCTTCCCCCCGAAGGAGCTTTTCAGCAAAGTTTCGGTACTCCCGGTAATACTGCTCTAAGAGAGGATGATCCCGGGGCGTATAGACCCGTTCGACCAAAAAGGGGGGTGGATTGATTCCTCGATGAAGACAAAAAAGGCGATAAAGACCCCGCTGGGGTGCAAAGGCATCCTCCTGTACCACCTGGCAGGGCTTTCGCAGAAGGTCACTTAAACCCTGCACAAAGGTTTCTCCCCGGGTAAGACCACCGGTAAGACGTAGCACTGGAATTTCCGTCCCCAGAGCCTCATAGGCATGACGCAGGGCAAACAGAAGGCTCCGTAAACAAGCAGCATGGAGTTCCCCTGGTGTAGTACCCTCTACCAGGCGTGCCATCACCGCTCGGACCCGTTCGTTACGAAAAGGAGTTCGTTCCCCGTTGAGATACGGCCAGACCTGGACAGGAGTGGTAAGGTGCTGGGAAAGCATCGCTTCGCTTTGCGCGTAATCCCCGCTTTGCAAAAAGGTTTTCATCGACCACTGGTATACATTCCCCAGATTGAGAAGCGGTGCCACGACCATCCACTCTCCTTTCTTCAGGAAAGCCAGCGAAAAAAGGTCCTTACTGGAAGAAGGTGCTTCCCTGAGCAAAGCCATCCAGCCAGTGGTACCCAGATACCCATAGCCCTCCCCAGGAAGAAGCACCCCTGCTCCCAGGGTGACCGCACCAAGATCCCCAATTCCATTGAATACCGAAACTTCCAGGTCTTCTTCCAAACCCAAAAGCGGCAAAACTTCTTTGCGCACCCTTCCGATAATCTGTGTGGGTGAGGAAAGAGTAGGTAACAGGGGAAAGAAAGCTTGAGTTTCTTCCACCCATTGGAATGCATAACCGTTAAAAAAACCCGTGGTGGAAGCATTGGTGGGGTCAGTCACCGAATTCCCAGTAAGTCGAAAATTGACATAATCTTTGGCCCCCAGAATGAGAAAACGAACTCTCTGAAAAACGGGGGACGAAGAAAGGGCCATCACTTTGACTAGAGGAGTAAAGTTGTCCAGCCGATTGGGTATCTTTTCTTCCAGAGATCGCCTCAATTCTTCTGGAAACACGTAATCCCCGATATCCGAATCGCTGTAGAGGGAAGCTTCCTGCAAGGGTTTTCCTTCTTCATCGAGGAGGAGCAGGTCTTCCATCTGACCGGTTCCCATGATGAAAAGTTCACCGCCATGAAAAGTACTCAGACATTTCCGAGCCCCTGTAAGGAATCCCTCCCACCAAACCTCCGGGTCCTGAGTGACCCTGCGTCCCTCTACCCGGGTGACAAGGGGACAAGAAGAAGAGTCCAATAATTCTCCCCCTTCAGAAAAAAGAGCGACCTTCACCGCACTTGTTCCCACATCGAAGGTTAAAAGTGCCACTATAATTCCTCCAGTTCGCGCAGAAAATCCTCCATAGGGCGGTCCTCCATCATTATTCTTAGAAGAACACTTCCTACCACTACCCCAGAAAAACCAATATCCCGAAGAAAGCGTGCTGTTTCCCGGTCACGCACTCCAAATCCGGCAAAGATGGGGATCTCCGGATATGCTTTTCTTAACTTTCTGAGCGATTCCTCAAGAAGTGGAAGGGGGAGAAGACCACCCTCTCCAGTTTTTCCACTACTGACCCGAAAATAGATGAAGGGAGGACGCCCCTGGAAAAATGGCCGAAGGGTGCTCTCGGTGTCCTTCACCGTCACCACCGGTACCAGGGGAATCGTCAGCCGGGATTGGCAAGTAAGGACTTTTCGACGCTGGCCCACGAGAACCATCCCCCCAAGACGAGCATCGTGAGTCTTTACCTCAAATTCCTCCAATCCAAATTCCTCAAGGTCCCGAAGATATCCCATGAGGACCATTTTCCGAACCCTTCCTCCCCAAGATATATCCTCCAGAAACTGAAGTGCCTTTCTAAAGGTCATACCAGCTTTACGAACCCACTTTTGCGCCGAGCGAATGACCTTCCCATCGAGGTAGGGACGTTGGGCCGGAAGTCCTACTTCTACAAAAGGAAAATGCGGATTTTCAAGAAAAGAGTACAAATGGTGGAGAAAAGCAATCTGGTCCGGAAATCCAACCAGAAGATAGGGAATAACCTGCACAACTAACTCCTTTCCCGAGAAGCACGCAAAATCAGTGCCCCTACGAGGATCATCCCGGTAAATATATCCTGAAGAAAGTAGGGAACGTTGAGAATGGTGAGGCCATTGGCCAGAACACCCATGATGAGCGCTCCGACAAAGGTACCCCAGATATTGGCTTCACCTTCCCGAAAGAGTGTGGTTCCCAGAAACGCTGCAGCATAGGAAGGCATGAGATACCCTCCTCCACCGGTAGGATGAGCCGAACCGAGCTTAGACGTCAACACGATTCCTGCCAAACCACTGTGAAAAGCTGCCAGAAAAAAAGCGATGATTTTCACCCGAGACACCCGAATACCCGAGTACCAGGCGGCAATCTCGTTTCCTCCCACCGCATAGATGGCCTGTCCTAAAGTGGTGCGAAGCAGAAGATATGATGAAAGAAAAAGCAAAACGAACATAAAGATACTGGAAAGTGGTATTCCTTTCAGGCTTTCTTGTCCGAGAACCGTAAAACTTCTGGGAATCCCGGAAAAAATAATGGTTCCTCCACTGTACCAGAACGTGATTCCTCCAAGAAGCGTTCCGGTGGCCAATGTGGTCACAAAAGAGGGAAGGCGCAAGGTGGCAACAAGCGTTCCATTGAGGAAACCAAAAAGCATAGAGAAACCTAAGGCTGTTACCGTAGCCAAGAGGGGATGAACACCTGAAGCCATCATACCAGCGGCCACCACCCCCACGAACGAAACCAGAGATGAAAGGGAAAGATCAAACTCCGCGATGGCCAGAATGTATGTTGCTCCAATGGCTACCATCATAAGAATGGAAATCTGCTGGGTGATGTTGATCAAATTCCGCAGAGTAAAAAAGACACTTCCCCGCAGAATACTAAATAAAGCCAGCAAAGCAAAAAAAGACATGAGTGTTCCGTACTGCCTGAGAACGTCTTTCATCTTATCCTCCCTCGTAACAGCGTTGCAAAATCGTTTGCCGTTCGATGTCTCTTCCTGAGAGGATTCCAGCCACCCTTCCCTCTCGCAAAACCATAACCCGGTGGGGATTGATTTCAAAAATTTCTTCCAAATCCGAAGAAGTCACCACAACCCCTCGCCCTTCCCGGGTCAGTTCTCGGATGAACCGGTAAAGTTCTCGCCGAGCTCCCACATCGACACCGACGGTGGGTTCGTCAAGCAGGAAAAGGTCAAAATCCCGCAATAACCACCTGGCTAAGACTACTTTTTGCTGATTCCCTCCGCTTAAAAACTGCACCCTTTCCCCAAGAGATCGATATCGGGTATGCAGACGTTCTACTACCTTTATCAGTATTGGTCGTAATCTTCGCTCCTGAAAGTATCCCAGAAACCCCCGGTATGAAGCAAGATGAGGTAACGCCACGTTTTCGAAAAGCGAGTGTTGAAGAATAAGTCCCTTTTTCCCTCGGTCCTCAGGCACTAAAGCCACTCCCTTCCGGATGGCCTCTTCAGGCGAAGATGGAGTAAAAGGTTGACCTCGCAAGAGTACCACACCACCAGTTCTCCTGCGGATACCAAAAAGTGTTTCCAGAAGTTCGGTCCTCCCCGACCCTTGTAAACCATACACGCCCAAAATTTCCCCTCGAAAAAGTGAAAAGGAAATGTCCCTCAACTTCTGTCCATCAGAAAGAGACTGCACATCCAGGATTTTTTCTTCTGCCGGTGATAGAAGAGAAAACGGTGCAGCAAATTCTTTTGGTCCCACCATTTGAACAATGAGATCTTGAGGAGTAAGACCAGAGAGTCCACCATCCCAGACCTTTTCGCCATTACGCAGCACTACCACCCGCTGACAGAGCGAAAAAATCTCTCCCAAGCGGTGAGAAACGTACAGCACCGCCACTCCCTGTGCGGCAATTTGCCGCACCACTCGGAAAAGGGTTTGCACTTCCTCCTCTGGCAACGCTGCAGTCGGCTCATCCATCACCAGAACCACGGGCTTTTCCAAAAACGCTCGAACAATCTGAACCATCCACCGTTCCGAGGTGGAAAGCTTCCGAACCGGGGTATTGAGGTCAAGCGAGAATCCAAATTCCTGACAGAGTCTTCCCACGACATCCCGCATAGCTTTCTTATCAAGCGACCCACCGGGGCGGGACATCCACCTCCCCAGAAAGACATTATCCACCACGTCAAAAGAAAAAACCAAATTTAACTGCTGATGGACAAAGGAAAGACCTCGAGCTGTGGCATCCTGAGGGTGCATAAAATGGACCGGGACTCCGCGAAGCCAAATTGTTCCACTATCAGGACGGTATATCCCCGCCAGGATTTTCACCAGAGTGGACTTTCCTGCTCCATTTTCACCCACTAAACCAACAATTTCCCCTGCCTCGAGAGCGAAAGAAACATCCCGGAGGGCCTGAACCCCCGGGAAGCTCTTACTCAGATGGCGGATCTCCAGAACCGTTTCCCGTTCCACCATATCTACTGATTCAAAAACTGTTCTACATTTTCTTTCGTCACCAGAGGACTCGCGGCATAAAAGATTCGTTCCGTCACTTCTTGCCCGGCAAAAACCTTTTCCACCTGTTCCACCAGAATCCGCGCAATGGCCACAAAATCCTGTTTAACCGTAGCGATAATGGGTGAACCATCCCGGATCATTGCTAGAGCTTGCTTATTTCCGTCAATTCCGGTCACAATAACCTGACCTTCTTTCCCAGCTTCCTTGATCGCCAGCGATGCCCCAATGGCTGGTTCATCCCAGGCAGCCCAGATGGCGTTAATATCAGGGTGTGCCAGAAGAATGCTTTGCACCGCTTTTCGGGCATCTTCAATCGGTCCAGGAACCTGTACCCAGTGCTCGGCCACCACTTCAATTTCTGGAGTGTTTTCGACAATGGCATCAAAAATCACTTCCCGCTTCTGTACCCCAGGATGAGCTGAGTGGTAAAGCTTGGCGATCTTTCCCTGGCCCTTTAGCTTATCCAAAAGATATGAAGTAATCTGAGCCGAAAGCACATAGTTATTGGATGTTACATTACAGACCATTCCCTCGATGTATCCAGCATCGCCACCAAAAACCGGAATCCCAGCTTCGTTGGCCATCTCAATTTGCTTTTTGAACTGGTTGGGGTCTCCCATTCCCATCACGATGGCGTCTACCTTCTGAGCAATCACATCTTCCCACCGGTTAGCTAGAGCTCCAAAATCTCCCTTGGTGTCGATTACGGTCACGTCCCATCCCTTTTCTTTGGCAAAGCCCACAAAAGCCTGAATCATCTCGTTGGTGGTCACCGAAGCCAGATACGGTGTGAGCACCGCGACTTTCTTCGGGGCTGCCTCAAGCGAGGTCACCAGAGCCATCCCAACAAGCACAATCAATCCCAGAAGCAAAAATTTCCTCACGCTACCGCCTCCTTTACAACTTAAGATTATAGAGTATTATACAACACATGGAGATTTCTCAATCCTGTAGAGAATCACGTCCACCATCTTAAAAGCGTCTCGCTTCCCAGTAACACCGGAATCAGCCGAGCTAAAATTACTAGCCAAAGTACCCAGAAACAAAAATGCTTTACTCCCTTCCTGCTCGGAAGACTTTTGGGAAATCCTTTCGATTCGGCTGATACACGCTCTATCCGGGGAACAGTCTCAAAAAAGAAACACTACGTTCTCCTTCCAAACGGCCAAACGCACCGTGGAGGGATTTTCCTCGGGAAGGAACGGACCCGGAAACCGGTGAATCAGCACCCAGAGTACCCATCAACACCGGGAAGTCTATTTACTCGGCTGGTGGCAAACACCCCCAGGTCTGAAAACAGGTCTTTCCCGCCTCGGGGATATCTTCAAATACCCATTCAGCTATTTGCTCAACTCAGACTTCCGGGTAAACGTATACATGGAGGGCACAACTGAAATAGCTGGCGGAGAGGGTGGGATTCGAACCCACGAGGCAAGCTCTCACTTGCCTACTCGATTTCGAGTCGAGCGCCTTCGTCCAGCTCGGCCACCTCTCCACGTTTTATTTTAAAATATTCTCTCAGAATTTGGCTACACCTTTCCTGCAAAATTCCACCCCGTACTTCAACTCTGTGATTCCAGGGCAGGTCAAAAACCCGTAACACGCTCTCAATCACACCACTTTTAGGGTCACAGGCTCCAAAGACGAGTCTCCGTATCCTGGCCTGGATAATGGCCCCAGCACACATGAGACAGGGTTCCAGAGTCACATAGAGGGTACACGCACTCAACCGCCAGCTTTTGAGTCGCTGTGAAGCTTGCTCAATCACCTTAATTTCAGCGTGCAGTAAAGGATTCTGGGTCCTTTCCCGGTGATTATGAGCCCGCGCAATCACCTCTCCCTCGAAGACCACACAAGCACCTACCGGAACTTCGTCTTCGAAAAAGGCTTTTTGCGCCTCATCCAGGGCAACTTCCATAAAGTATTCGTCACACTGACCCATGGTTTATCTACCAGGGGGAAGAGGAAATCTTTCCTCTTCCCTCAGCGATTTATTCTTTGACCTTATTGAGAACCTCTTGCTCAAAAATCCGCTCCAGGTTTTCCTCGTTCACCCCGGAAATGATTTCATCGTTGACCCGGATATTTGGTCCCTGTGAACACCGCTCCAGGCAGAAGGTGGCGCCAACACTGACTTTATCTTCCAGCTTGTACTCCTTAATGAGTCTGAGGAGACCCTGAAGGAGATTATAGGAACCTTTGAGGTAGCAACTGGTCCCCACACAAACCGCCACATCCACCTTTTTTGCACTTTTAGCTTCCTGAATGCGGATGACTTCGTCACTGATGCGTCGCCGAGAACGGTAACGCGTGTGAAGATATTCCTCAGCGGTTTCACTCCCGGGATGTTTCAACCACTGTTCGTACAGAAACTTGATGGCCGGGTTATCCTGGGCTTTACGCACCGGACTCAGGCGGTCGGCGTTATAGAGACCCTCAGCCCTTTTTCGAAGCACCGCAAGGTAATCGGGGTACCCTAAGGGCATTCCCCCGCCACCGATACAGCCACCGGGACAGTTCATGACTTCGATGAAATCATAGTACCGTTTCCCTTCCTGGACTTCCCGGATGAGTTGCTGCGCCCGGGCCAGACCATGAACAATGGCCACCCGCACCATGCGGCCGTCAAAGTCGACTTCAGCTTCGCGGACGCTTTCTAAACCGCGAACCCCCTTGAATTCCACCTCTTTGAGTTCTTTCCCGGTAAGGCGTTCATACGCATATCGCAGAACCGCTTCGGTAACCCCTCCGGTAACCCCAAAAAGGACTCCTGCTCCGCTTCCAGCACTCAAAGGAACATCAAAGGGGACCGGGTCCAGCTCTTTAAAGTCGATATTTGCCGATTTAATCATCCGGATGGTTTCCTGGGCAGAGAGAACGATATCTACATCGGGAATTTCCCCATGAACGTATTCTGAACGCCGGGCTTCGAATTTCTTGGCTACACAGGGCATGATGGAAACCGAAACAATCCGCTCCCTGGGAACATTTTCCAAACGGGTGATAAAGTTTTTAATCACCGAACCGAACATCTGCTGTGGTGAACGAGCCGAAGAGAGGTGTTCTAAATAGAATGGGTAATTACGCTCGGCATAGACCACCCAGGATGGACAGCAAGAGGTAAACTGGGGCAATCGCTCCCCCTTTTGCAAACGTTTAAAAAACTCCTCAGCTTCTTCAAGGACGGTGAGGTCAGCACTGAAGGAAGTGTCATATACCCGGTCAAAGCCGATTTTCTTGAGTGCAGCCACAATCTTCCCGGTGGTGATTTCTCCCGGCGGAAGCCCAAAAGCTTCACCAATCGCTACACGCACCGCGGGTGCAATCTGAGCCACCACAAATTTTTCCCCGTCTAAAACCGCTTCCCAGGCTTTATCCACTTCGGATTTAACCACCAGCGCCGCAGTTGGGCAACGGATGGCACACTGGCCGCAGTACACACACTCCACTTCGCTGAGCTTCTTTCCGAAAGCCGGTTCGACCTGGGCTTTTGAACCACGGAGGGTAAAATCATAGATTCCAATTCCTTCTATTTCCCGGCAGGCTCGCACACAGTCCCCGCAGAGGATACACCGGTTGGGATCACGCACTAAAGCAAAAGTGGAAGCATCTTTGGGAAGTTTCTCTTTTCGCTCGCCGAAACGCACCTCTTTGATTCCCATCCGGGCCGACATTTCCTGGAGGCGGCAGTTGAGATTGCGTTCACACACCGTGCAGTCCCGGTCGTGATTGGCCAGATACAGTTCCAGAATCGTCTTGCGCGCTTCCAGGACTCTGGCAGTAGCGGTATGGATAATCATACCCGGCTCAGGTGGGGTGGAACAGGAGGGCATGAGACCCCTCCCTTCCACTTCCACCAGACACATTCGGCAGGCTCCATAAACACTTAAGTCTGAATGGTAACAGAAGGTGGGAATGTCAATATTGGCTTTCTTGGCTACTTCCAGAATATTCTTTTCACCATTCAGGGCGATTTCCTGCCCGTCGATAACCACCACTTTCTTTTCTACGCCATTACTCATGGTTCTTCCTCCTCCAGCTAATCACAATGGCATCAAAAGGACAGGCCTCAAAGCAGGATCCGCATTTGATGCACTGGCTCTGGTCGATGACATAGGGTACTTTGGGACGTCCCGAAATGCAGGATACTGGACACACCCGGGCACACTTCCCGCAGGAACGACACTTCTCAGGGTCGATGAAGTACTCTTTCATGGCCTGGCACACATGGGCTGGGCACACCCGATGTAACACATGGTCCACATACTCATCCCGGAAATAGCGTAAGGTGGTTAAAACTGGATTCGGTGCGGTTTTTCCCAACCCACAGAGAGAAGCATCTTTCACCACTGCCGCAGTCTTTTCCAGGAGTTCCACGTCTTCCATGGAAGCTTTTCCATCCACGACCCTTTGCAGGAGGTTGAGCATGTGTTTGGTGCCTTCCCGGCAGGGTACACATTTCCCGCAGGATTCATTCTGGGTGAAATTCATGAAAAAGCGGGCTACTTCCACAATACAGGTATCTTCGTCAAGGACAATGAGCCCCCCCGAACCCATGATGGCTCCCGCTCCACACAGTGAGTCGTAATCAATGGGAAGATCCAGGTGTGTTTCGGTGAGACACCCTCCTGAAGGGCCACCGACCTGAACGGCCTTGAAAGCCCGGTCGTTCTGAATGCCACCACCGATGTCAAAGACCAGTTCCCTGATGGTAATCCCCATGGGCACTTCCACAAGACCAGTATTTTTGATTTTCCCCGCCAGAGCAAAGGTTTTGGTCCCGGGACTGGTCAGGGTTCCAAAAGACCGGAACCACTCAGCACCGTGAAGGATAATGGCCGGCACATTGGCCAGGGTTTCAACGTTATTAATCACCGTGGGTTTTCCCCACAGACCTTTATTGGCTGGATATGGCGGACGGGGATTGGGCATCCCACGTTTCCCCTCAATGGAAGCAATGAGCGCCGTTTCTTCGCCACAGACAAAGGCTCCAGCCCCTTCTCGAATGACGATGTCAAAAGAGAACGAAGTCCCCAGAATATTCTGTCCCAAAAGACCAGCGGCTCGCGCGTCTTCGATGGCCTTCTTAAGGCGTCGCACTGCTAAGGGATACTCCGCCCGCACGTAGATGTACCCTTCCTGGGCGCCAATGGCGTATCCAGCAATGGTCATGCCCTCCACCACCGAATGGGGGTCACCTTCCATGACGCTCCGATCCATGAAGGCACCAGGGTCACCCTCGTCACCATTACAGACCATGTATTTCTTATCCGCCTTCACCACCCGGGCAAATTGCCACTTCCGACCGGTGGGAAACCCTCCGCCTCCACGCCCACGCAAACCAGATTTGGTGATTTCACCGATCACCTCATCAGGGCTCATTTCGGTAACCACTTTAGCCAGAGCCAGATACCCATCCCGGCTTAAGTACTCATCCAGACTTTCCGGGTTAATCCTTCCACAATTTCGCAGCACTATCTTCACCTGTTTGCGGTAGAAGGGCACATCTTTCATGAGAGGCCACTTTTCTTTGTGACCATTTTTTTCTTCCTGGTAGACCAGCCGTTCCACAACTATACCCTTTTTCAGAGTTTCTTCAACGATTTCCTCCACGTCCTCAGGCTGCACCCGCAGATACAGAATCCCCTGGGGTTCAATCATCACCAAGGGTCCAGCTTCGCAAAGACCCATGCATCCCGTTTTGACTGGACGATGGAGGTCTTCTTCGATTTTCTCCACCGTCCAGGAAAGCCTCTCGGTTTCTAATCGCTCCACGAAAAGGTCAAAAACCTGCTGGGCTCCTTTAGCTAAACATCCCAATCCACCACAGACGAGAATCCTCTTTTTGGGCATGCTCTTCTTGAGCTCAGCGACTCTCGTTTCTAAGCCCAACCGATCCTTAAACACCATCAGTACCCTCTCCCCCTTTTTCGTATTGCTCCAGAATTTCTTTCACCTTTTCTTCGTCCAGGAGCCCATAGACGTCATCATTCACCATCATAGCTGGAGCCAACGCACAGGCCCCAATGCAGGCCACCGTCTCCACCGTAAAAAGGAGGTCCGGAGTAGTTTCTTCTCCTTCCCTCAGACCCAGATATTCCCGAACGTATTTCAGGACTGCCGACGATCCTTTCACGTGGCAGGCCGTTCCATCACAAACCCGGACGATATTTTTCCCTTTGGGCTTCAGAGAAAACTGGGCGTAAAAGGTCGCTACCCCATACACATACGCTGGTGAAACCCCCAGGGCTGTGGCAATGTAGGTGAGAATTTCTTCCGGAAGGTAGCGGTACTCTTCTTGAACTTCCTGCAGGATACCCACCAGGTTTGAAGGGTTATGGGCATGCTTTTCGAGAATGGCATTGACTTTCTCAAAGCTCCGTCCTAATGTGACCTCCTGACTCACTTCTTCCATCGTTTCACCCCCGACTTAATAATATTCCAGAGTCACCATCTTTCCTCTCTTCTGCAGCTCTTCGCTAATTTCCTCCAGAATCCGGGCTTTAAGGGATAACTCGCCGGAAAGCTTCGGATTCTGATGCGCAGGGTTAATCGCCCTTCCTCCGATAATCACGATTTCATCAGCCTCAAGCAAAAGCCGAAGAAGCCGACTGGCCCCATCTTGACCCCGAACGGTTTCTTCCCCACCCTGAAGGCTGCGCAAACGCTTCAATACCGCTGACAGGGTCAAAATCCCTTCAGTCAGAAGGTCCACACCCTCCAGCATTCCCACCGGTGGCACATCCTGCACTAAAGAACTCAAATCCACCCGGATTTCCTTCTTGAGCACCCGAGCCAGAATATTCCCGGTGGTCCCCCCGCTTACCACCTTTTTTCCTGCGAAGGTCATAACCCGCTCGACGATTGTTTCGTCCTGAGCCGGGTCTTCAGGGGGGCCAGCCCAGAGCAAAAGGCGCCGCGGTAACCTGATTTTAGCCACCACACAGGTGGCGTCATCACCGATACGGTCCTGATAGAGCTTCCTGGTGGTGTCAATGATTTTCTGGGCCAGGGTCTTTGCATCCATGTGCTCGTTGACCGTGCTTTCCAGAAAGGAAGCGATTTTCTCCCACCTCCATCCTAAATTCCAGAGTCCACCGATACCGGCATGCACCACACCATCGGTAATACCGACAATCCAGTCGTTTTTTTGGAGACGCATGGTAAAGTCCAGAACCACTTTTTTCCCCACCTCGTGTTTGTGCCGTTCAAGGTGCATCACCCGGTTATTGCGGACCCAGAAAATAGGTGGATTATCGAATTCTGCCACGTACGCTTCCCCATCTGGAGCCACCTGAACCACTGAAAAGGTACTGTAGGCAATTTTGCGCACCTTACACACCGGAAGAGTCTCCACCAGAGTTTCGATAACCTCTTCCAGGGGCGAATTCTTTCTCAACATGGAAACAATGATGCGGGAGGTTAAAGTGGAAAGGATGTTCGCCTTCACTCCACTTCCCAGTCCATCCGACCAGGAAAAGATGGTGAAGTTTCTGGTACGGTCATAACTCACGCTGTCACCGCACAGTTCTTCACCCCACTTGGGAAGCTGAGCATAGGCAAACTCCACAAAAAGCTCATTCATCAGTGACCTCTTCTCCTCGCAGGATTTTCATGAGCTTACCCAGAAGCACCTTGGTTTCAGCCGTAGTTTCCCCCAGAAGACTAGCGATTTCCTGTGCTACCCGCATCTGGTTATTAATTACCTGCTGGGCCTTTTCCAGAGTCTTTTCTCTCATTCGTTCCATTAGTTCCTCTCGCTCTTTCTCTTTGGTGAGGTCCACAAAAACCCCCATGAGGAGCTGCGGTTTCTCGAGATAGAACACCGAAACCTGGGTAAAGAGGTCATGGTACTGCGGGTAGTGAAATTCTTTTGCCACTGCTTTTTTGGTCCGTAGCACTTCCACAAACGGGGAGGGGTCCAAAAATTCGTCGATTCGCTTTCCAATGACCAGCTTCCCGGTTAGTTCCAACATCTTTCGCAAGGCAGGATTGATATCCACAATACGCAGATTTTCGTCAAGGAGCACAATGCCATTAGGAGTCACCGCAATGAGGAAACTCGAGAACGACTCTGCCTTGGCGCGCATAAAAGGGATGCACATTTCCGCTTCCGCCATTCCATAGTAGACCGCAGCCGCTTTCTCACGGCAGGTATCGTATCCGCAGGCCCCACAGTTCAATTCATCCTGCGGGGAAAACTTTCCGGTCAGAGAGAGAATGCGTCGCATTTCCTCTTCGGGTACCGGAGGATTCATCACCGGTTGAGGCAAAAAATTACGGACGAAAGAAGGAGGGTCAAGGACGGTTTGCGGTGTGGCCAATACCTTTCCATGGTGTCCAGTGGTATAGGCAATCACCCGATTTCGTCGTTCATAGAACGATAAGGAAGAACGCAGAACCGGCCCATCAATGCATCCACCTTCACAAGCCATCATCTCAATTAACCGAAAATGAACTTTCCCCTCTTGTAATTCCCGCAGAAACTGCTTAGCTCGTTCCACCCCGGTGATGACGATGAGGTCACTGGAAAGAAGATCAGTGCTAAGCGAAGCGCTGCGCAACAGCCCCCCTTCTACCGGAAAGGATCTCCCCCACTCCACGGACGAAGAATCAAATTCCTCTTCGGGGAGGACGGACAAATCAAGGTTAGCCTCCTGAAACCATTCCTTCAGTTCCTCAAAGGTGAGCGCCACCTCCACTTCCCCGGCAACTTCCACCTCTTCAATCTCTCCCTTTTTAGCAATGCAGGGACCAATAAAAACCACCCGATTCTCCGGATTCTCCTTACGGAGAAGGCGAGCATGGGCCACCATTGGTGAAACCACCGGAGCCAGATTCTCAATCTGCTCGGGAAAGTAACGGCAGATGAGATTATTGATGGCCGGACAGGAACTGGAAATGAGATTTACCCGTCCCTCTTTAAGAATCCGGGCATGTTCCCCAGCCACCCACTCTGCCCCTTCGGCGGTTTCCCGTACACCGGTAAATCCAAGTTTTTTCAGGGCACTCACCACCTGCCCTGGTCGAATATCGGTAAAAGCAGCCACAAAAGAAGGAGCGAGGCTGGCAATCACTCTCTCTCCACTCTGCAGCAATGCTTTCACTTTCTGGGTATCGTTTTCTACCTTTTTAGCTCCCTGGGGACAAACCAAAACACACCGTCCGTCCTGGATACAGCGCTCATCCACCACCTCGGCGTGGCCAAAACTGATGCGAATGGCTTTCACCGGGCAGTGCCGTACACATTTATAACAATCCCGGCAGCTGGTGCGAACTGTGCTAATGATTCCCACGGTTTTCCTCCGCAAATCGCCGCAGCACTTTTTCCGTAAAAACCTTTTCAAAGTTCTCCGCTGAAACCCCGTGCAGAGTTTCTCCTTCGATTACCACGGTAACCCCATTTTCAGTACACTGCCCCAGGCAAAAGGTCCCCTTTAACTCCACTTTGTCCTTGAGGCCCAGGCGCTCGATCATCTCTTCACAAATTCTGATGATGTCGTACGCTCCTTTCAAATGACAGGAGCTACCCACGCATACCGAAATCGTGACCATTTTCACACTCCCAGCCAAAATTAAAAAGAAAGAGGGGAAATCCCTCCCCCCTTCTGGTCAAGCTGACTATTATAGCACACCCTCAGATTTCTAACACCCATATTTCAGTGGTGGCAGGAAGTTTTTCTTTTTCTATTTCAAAACTTGAACCCTTAATACGTTTCACCACCTCAAAACCCTGTAAAAATGAGTCCACACTCCCAAGCTCAAACTGAAGGTACCGCGTCTTATAATGCATGGGTACCACAATCCGGGGGTTCAAGGTTCTCACCAGTTCTTTCGCTTTTACCGCATCAATGGTATAGACCCCACCTACCGGCACCAGAAGAATATCCACCGGTTTCCAGGCTTCAAGGGCTTTCGGCTCGGGAAGTGCTCCCAAATCCCCACAGTGGATGATCACCATTCCATCCACCTCCACACGGAACACACAATTTCTCCCTCGCTTTTTCCCTTTTTCCTCATCATGGTAGGTGGGAAAGGCTGTGATTTTAACCCCTTTTCTCTCATAACTACCCGGTTCCCGGAACACTTCCTCGTATCCCCGAACCAGGCTCATGTTGTTGTGGTCAAAATGGTCATGACTGACAAATACCACGTCGGCGGTCACTTCCTGCAGGGGGTACCCTACCGTTTCCCCAAAAGGGTCAAACGCCATTCGCATGCCCGAAAGACTCACCAAAAGAAAAAAGGAGTGTCCCAACCAGGTTATCTGCAAACCATTTCACCTCCCCTTTGTTGTAACACCTCATACAGAGGTGCATTCCCCATAGCATAGAGATAGGCAATTTTATTATGCCAGAGTGGCTCTTTCCGGATAAACTCAGGAAGCGTCTGGTAGAGGGCCGTTCTCGGTGTTGGGGCGTATAAGGCGAGCCGCGGGATAAGCCCCATTTTCCGCACATACTCAACTGAAGCTCGGATTTCCTCCTCGCTGCTTCCCGGGCGTCCGAAAAGCAGGTACACCTCGAGTTCTTTCTCGGTGAAGCCCGCCTCCCGCAAATATGTCACTGCCCGTTCAAAATCTTCCCGATTCACTTTGCCTCCGGTTTCCTTTTGAGAGGATTCAAATACGGTCTCTAAACTCAGACGGATGGTTCGAAATCCTGCTTCGCACATAAGCAGGGCCAGTTCCTTCGTCACGTATCGGGCATGAATTCCATTCGGAAGATGAAAAAAAATTGGCAGGCACTTCTGACAAACCTCCCGCAGTAAAGGGAGGAATGTCCCTTCCGCTTGAAAAAGCAGCGCATCGTCATAGAAGGCAAAATGCTGGACTCCAAAGGTTTCAAATCCAAAGCAGATTTCTCCCCACACCTCCTCCCAGGACCGGTGAAAAAAAGAGGGATAGAGGGTTTTTGACGCACAATAGGAACAGTGAAATGGACACCCGACCGAGGTGAGGACCACCTGGTACGCAAGTTGAGGATAGAGGGAAAAATCCGGATGGACGGCGAAAAAATCACCGTACCCTCCTACCCCAAAGTCCTCACCCAGAAGGTCACCAATTTGCCGAAGAACCTGAAGAGGATCTACGGTCGTCACCACCCGGTCAAAACCCCACCCCCGGGCATGTTCCGGACAGAGGGTAGGGTATACCCCTCCCAACCATACTGGCGTAGAGGGAAACACGGTTTTGACCAGTTCTCCCATAAGAACTGCCCCCGGATACCAGTAGGTCATCCCGCAAGTTAGAAGGACAAGGTCTGGTGGTTCCATAAAAGCTAGTTTTTCCCGTACATATTGAAGTGGCAACCCAAAGCGGCTAAAAAATCGGGGAATACCCTCAAAAAAGGGTGGTTTGACTACGACTTCTTTAGCGTACCCTCCGCATCCTGATTCCCGCAGCCGCCTTGACCCGGACCTGGATTCGGTCATCCCCGGGTCAAGGCGGTCCATACAATCAAGCAGGGTTACCTGCCACCCCCGACGTTTCAGGTGGGCTCCAAGATACAGTAACCCCAGGGGTTTTGCCCACAGGTCAAAGGCGGTAAAATCGTACACCCAGGGATTGACCAGAAGCACCCTTCCCTTCAAACACCATCCCTCCAGCTCGCTATACCTGCACCGCTACTGTCATCGCTTCCAGAACAGCCTGATAAATCTTCCTTGGCGAACGTGCATCTCCAATCAGGAATAAATCCTCCACTTTTCCTGCCAGGGCATGGTAGAGTTCGTTTTTGGGTCGCGTCCCTAAAGCAAAAACGATGTAATCTCCAGCAAGTTCTGAGGTGGACGAAGCGGCATCACAGAGATAAATTACCTTTCCCGCCTGGACGTCCATACACCTGGTCTGGGTCATGATGGTGATATTTTCCCGATTGAGTTCTTTGAGAAGCTCAATCCGGGTAATGATTTCTGCATCGTAGGCTACCTGAGGTAACATTTCCACTAACGTTACCCAGTTATCGCGCTCTGCCAGGAAGAGACTCGCCTCACATCCCACCACCCCACCACCAACCACCACCACTTTTTTCTCCCGAATGTCCACTTTCCCCGAGAGTACCTCCCAGGCCGTCGCCGTCACCGAGGGGTCAAGAGAAAACGGTGGCATTACCGGTTCTCCACCAGTTGCCACCACCACTGCATCGGGGCCATAGGAGAGTACTGTTTCTACCGACGCTTCTTTCTCCATCTCCACCTGCACCCCATGGCGATGGAGCATTCCCACCAAGTAATCTCTGAACCAGAGGATTTTTTCCTTATGGGGTGCTTTTGAAGCTAAAAGCAATTGTCCACCGAGTTCTTGTTCCTTTTCTAAAAGATACACCTCGTGTCCCCTCTGGGCACACAAAAGCGCTGCCTCCATCCCTGCCGGTCCCCCACCAACCACCACCACTTTTTTTCGCCTTTCCGCTTTCTCCTTCTCGCAGAACACAAATTCTCTTCCTGCCCAGGGATTCACCGCACAGTGGACTTTTCCGTTGGCAAAGAGTTCCCCAATACATCCCACGTTACAGCTAATGCAGTGATTGATTTCCTCCTCTCGACCCTCTTTCACCTTTTTCACCCAGTCCGGGTCAGCAATGAGACCCCGGCCGATAGCCACAAAATCAGCTTTCCCCTCAGCAAGAATTTTCTCTGCCGTTTCCGGATGGCGAATCACCCCTACCGCAATGACCGGGCATGAAACCACTTCTTTTAAACGAGCCGCCAGATATGCCCGCCACCCTTCCTCAAAGTTCATTGGTTCGATAATGGTACTCACCGATTCGTAAATCCCACAGCTGGCACTCAGGTAATCAACTCCCTTTTCTACCAAAATCCGGGCAATTTCCTGCGTCTCCTGCACCTTCAATCCTCCAGGAACAAATTCATCCACCGAAAGACGCACTCCCACGACAAAATCACTGCCCACCAGCGTCCGGGTGCGTTCTAGAATTTCCAGAAGGAAACGCATCCGGTTCTCGAAACTCCCCCCGTACTCATCGGTACGTTTGTTGGTGTAAGGCGAAAGGAATTCATTGATCAGGTACCCATGGGCAGCGTGGAGTTCCACTCCATCAAAACCAGCCATCTTCGCCCGCAGCGCCGCCTGAGCAAATTTTTCCACCAGTTCCTGAATCTCGTCCCTGGTGAGCATCCGGGGAGTGATTTGCAAAAACTTACAGGCTACTTCTGAAGGCGCTACCGGCGGTAATCCATCAGTGGTGGAAGGGGTACACTGTCTTCCCCCATGTTGAATCTGCAAGAACACCTTGGCTCCCTCGGCATGAATGGCTTCCTGCAAGTCCCGCAACCCGCTTAAAAATTTATCCTTATCCACAGCAAGTTGTGCGGTGAGGCTTCTTCCCTGATACATATCCACCTGGGCATTTTCAACGATAATGAGCCCTATCCCACCCCTCGCGCGTCGCCGGTAATAGGCAATCAGTTCCTGGGTTACTTCCCCAAATGCACTCCCCAAATTGGTCGCCATGGGGGGCATCACCACCCGATTGGATAGCTCCAGATTCCCAATCTTTCCCAACGAGAACAAATTCGGATACTTCATTCCTCCACCTCCTCATAGTTTTTCTGCCAGAAGCAGGGCTGAACCTTTTATTTCATAATACTCTTCAATTAACTCCCTCATTTTCTCCTTCAGTGCTTTTTGTCCTTCCTGAATCTTCCCCGATTTCCGCCACCCTTTTTCATATGCCTGACGGATTTCCGTCCCCACGTTAATTTTGGTAATTCCATTTTGAATTGCCTGCAAGACGTACTCCTTTTTGATTCCCGACCCTCCATGCAAAACCAGTGGGATACTCGTCAAATCTCGAATCTTCACCAGGTGCTCAATATTGAGCCGGGCTTCCACCTTCTTCTCATCTTTAGCCACCCCACTGATGGCCCCATGGATATTCCCCACCGCCACCGATAACCAGTCCACCCCGGTTTCAGTCACAAAACGTCGTGCTTCTTCCGGGTCCGTAAACCCCTTTCCACTTTGGAACAGTTCCTCATACGGTGGAAGTGGTCCCGCTTCATGCCCCAGAACTGCTCCTAACTCCGCTTCCACACAAATATCCTTCTCTCTTGACCTCTCCACAACTTCCCTGGTCACGGCAATATTCTCCCCAAGTGGCAACCGTGAACCATCAATCATCACCGAATGGTATCCCAGATTCATGGCTTCCTCAATCAACGCTGACCAGTCCACCCTTTGACCTTCTTCGTCAATCACCGGGACGTGGTCCTGATGTAACCTGGTCAAAACCGGATTTCCAAAGCGGTCATATTCCCGTTTGACCGCCGCAAAACTCTCCGCCCCAAAACGGATGATATCTGGACGGGATACTTCAAGCAAGGCAAAGGTCTGACACTCCTCCAGGGTTTCGACCATGGCTTCCACCATCGGTAAATACGCCACGTTGAAAGCTGGAACCAAAACATGTTCCCGAAAAGCAATCTGCATAATTTTTTGCAGCGAAACATCTCGTAACTTTTCCAGATCCACCATATCGTAGACTCCTTTCCTGATTTTTTCTCCCTTATTGTATCACGTTTGCCTCAAAAACCATGATTTGGGGAATGGTCATCTTGACGGGCAAAACCAGGACCAATGAATCAACGGAATCACAAAGTAAAGCGGGCTTCCAAGCGGTTTTTCAATCCTGGTGGGCGAAAGAGGACTTGAACCTCTGGCCCCTTGCTTGTAAGGCAAGTGCTCTCCCTCTGAGCTATTCGCCCACTAAAAAAATTATACCAGGTTTCACCTCAAAGGTGAAGCGATTCCCAAAACTATCCCTAAGCAAAGCAAAAAGAGTTATCACGTTCAGGAAAATACCCTGATTGGCTCAATCCAGGTGGAAGACCTCTTCCATTTCAGCCCACCATTCACCCTCTTTACGCGATGAAAGGGGCTCCTGGCAGGGCTTACAGAGTGACCACCATTCCTGGGTAATGGGGTCGGCCGCCATTTTTTTCATATCTTCCTCGTAGTTATCCCCGGTGTACTCGAAATACCCAAAGAGATACCCATCGTGGTAAAAAATCGAATAGTTCTGGATGTTGCATTCCTTTATGGTTTTCAGCACCCCTTCCCAGGGGTTGGCATGAAGTTGTTTGTACTCCTCGAGCTTTTCCGGCTTGACCCTGATCACCATCCCATAACGTTTCATGATTCCCTCAATCCTCCTTTTTACCACCTTCCCTGAACACAGCGGCAAAAGCCATGGTAGTTGGCACAAATTCCACCCATGAGAGAAAAAAGTCCCCAGAAAAGTGGGCGAGTGAAAACATGGACCAAACGGGGTTGCGATACGGGAAGAAGATACATTCCCCAGCTGATGAGAGCACACCCAAAAACAATACAGCCATGGCCAAAAAGGAGCAGGACAATTCGTTCACGCCATGTCATAGAAAATCCCCTTTCTCGTTCAATTTCCCTTATTTTACCAGATGATTTGAAAAGAACGTAGCTTCTATCGCTCTTCTGGAATATGGAGTTCAGCAAGGGTTTGACGAAGCCACCGCAGGGACCTTTCGATGAGTGGTCCACCCTGCCCTTCGCATTCGATACTGAGGAAACCACGATACCCGGCATCCCGCAGGATGGTAAGAATGGTGCGGATATTTTCGGCATTGACTCCCTCTCCTATAGCAGCATGACTAATGCCAATGCCAGTATCTTTCCCGCGCAAAGCCTGCGCCAAACTTTCGGAAACATCCTTGACATGGACATGCTTGATGCGGGATAAAAAGCGCTGACAAAATTGAACTGGGTCCTGCCCAGCGATGAAACTGTTACCAGTGTCGAAATTGAGACCAAAATAGGGACTCTGGGCAAAATCGAGCATTGTTTCTAAAAGCTCAGGGTTGGTAGTAAAGTAGCCATGGACTTCGATATTGATGGTGATTTGATAACGTTCAGCCGCTTCAATGATACTTCCATAAGCCCGCTTCATCAGATCTAATGCTTCAGTTTCACTCATTCCTTCCGGTTTTTTAAGGCCATCGGTGGTAGCAATATTAGGGCAGTCAACGAGTTTCGCCCAGGAAAGGGATTTGAGGACGTACGGTACACCATAATAGAGTCCCTCATTTCCGGAAAGAGGATACGCCGCATCCAGCTGGGAAAACCGGACACCGTATCGCGCCATCATTTCCCGCACCCACAGCGGGTCTTCCGTAAGGGAAATATGGGGAAAATACCCCAAACCATGAATCCAGGAAACGCCATCGATGAGTCCGGCTTCGATATAATGGACACCGTTTTTCTGTGCCCACTGGAGCGCCTTTTCAAAGCTAAAAACTGCCGAATTGAAAGCATCGGTATGGAAACTGATTTTCATGGTAATCCCTCCCTATTTTTTACCCTGATACGCACTGAACACGCTCACCGCCAGCGAAGCAATGATGAGCAAACCAAAGGTGACTTCCTGAAAATAGGGATTCACTCGAAGCATGTTGAGGGTGTTAGAAATAATCCCCATAAGGAAAACACCGAAGAGGGTGCCAATAATGCGACCTTTACCACCAGAAAGGGGTGTTCCACCAATGACCACTGCCCCAATAGCCCGCAGTTCAATACCGCTTCCTGTGGATGGTTGGGCTGCTCCAATGCGGGATAGAAGGACCATGGTGGCAATCCCCACAAAAAGACCGTTGAGGAAAAAAGCGGTGAGTTTGGTCTGGGAAACCGAAATACCCGAAAGGAAAGCCGCTGCAGGATTACTCCCCACTGAGTAAATACGTCGTCCGAGTTTAGTATCAGTCAAAAGAAAATGAACCACCAAATATGCCCCGATACTAATGAGAAAACTCAAAGGAAGCACCTGCAAAATTCTGGTCATGCCGATGGTTTCAAATTGACCGTAAATGGTCTGAAAACTCCCCTTGGTGATAGCCAGGGCTATTCCCTGGAAGACGCTAATAAAAGCCAATGAGGTAATAAAAGAAGGAGCCCGAAAACTTCGAGACGTGACTCCCACCAGAAGGCTATTTCCAATCGCCAAAAGCACCCCCACCAGGGTGGGCAAAACTGTAGTGTTACTTCCCTTCATCAGCATGGCCATCACACAGGAAGAAAGGCCGATGTTGGCTCCCACAGAGATATCAATTTCTCCAGAAATGATGAGCATGGTCATACCGGAAGAAACAATCCCCAAAACCGCCACCTGTTCTAAGATATTCATGAAGTTACTAGTAGTGAAAAATCGTGGATTGACAATTCCGGTCACCACCGCCAGACCGATTTCGACCACCAGAAGGAAAAACCACTGATTACGAAGAAGGGCACTACGCTCCCGTACGCGATTGTTCACCATCAATCCTCACACTCCGTATCCATCTATACTCCGATGAAAGCCCGAATGAGGTCTTCTTCGGTCACATTCCGGCTTTCCACGATGTCCACCATGCGCCCACCACGCATCACTCCAATACGGTCACTCATTGAAAGGAGTTCCGGCATGCTGGAAGAAATCATGATGATGCTTTTCCCTTGTTCAGCCAGTTCCACCATCAATTCGTAAATTCGTTCCTTGGCACCGATATCCACACCCTTGGTGGGTTCGTCAAAGATGTACACCGAATAGGGATCTGGAAGCCAACGGCCGATAACCATTTTCTGTTGATTCCCACCCGAGAGTTCTTCAATAAGCTGTGACTCCGACTGCGTTGCCACAGCCAGCTTCTGAATGATGCCTCTCGTG
This sequence comes from Atribacterota bacterium, assembly GCA_039638595.1. NCBI lineage: Bacteria > Pseudomonadati > Atribacterota > Atribacteria > Atribacterales > Candidatus Caldatribacteriaceae > Candidatus Profundicultor > Candidatus Profundicultor thermophilus. The sequence goes on along the minus strand of JBDIWM010000008.1, from coordinate 6,375 downwards.
AGCGCTACCTCTTCCCGGTGCCGTACCACCATCCCCCGAAAGAGGTCATTGTGCACCAGGGATGCATTTTCCACCAGGTTCCTTCCCAAAAGCATGGCCAGCTTCCGACGTTCCTCAGGGATGAGGGCAATGCCGTGATGAATTGCCTCTTTCGGCGAACGGATGAGACATTTTTTACCCCGTAACCTCACCTCGCCACGCTCAAGGGGTATCGACCCAAAAATGAGGTTCACGAGCTCACTGCGTCCCGAACCAACCAGACCTCCAATGCCAAAGATTTCGCCCTCCCGGACACCGAAACTGACGTTCTCTACCAGCCCTCTTCTGGTAAGGTCCCGGACTTCAAATTGCACTTCGCCCAGCGGAACCTTTCGACGATGAAAGAAAGCCGAAGCGTCCCGCCCCACCATTTTGCGGACCACTTCTTCAAGGGTTACTTCCTCTATACGGTAGGTTCCCATACTTGACCCATCTTTGAGGATGGTCACCCGATCCCCGATTTCGAAAATTTCTTCCAGATAGTGGGAGATATAGATGATCCCAATGCCCCGCTCCCGCAGGGTCCGGATAATCCGTATCAGCGCTTCTTTTTCTTCTAACCCCAAGGAACTGGTAGGTTCATCCATGATGATAATGCGCGCTTCGCGATAAAGGGCTTTGGTAATCTGCAGCATCTGTCGCTGGGAAGCCGACAGTTCCTCGACCGGTGCCGATGGTACCAAGGGTAAATGGAGGGTGGCGATGATTTCTCGAGCCTTCTCCAGCTGTACCTTTTTATCCACCACAAAGGAAAGACGCGCCGATTGTTCGTTACCCAGAAAAATGTTGTCCGCTACCGTCAGGGAATCCACTAGTTCTGCATCCTGGTACACCGTGGACACCCCAAGCTCGATGGACTGTCGGGGAGTAAGGAAACGAAAACACTGCCCAGCAATGCAGATTTCTCCCCGGTCTGGGGCGATAGCGCCAGAAAGGATTTTGATCAGGGTCGACTTTCCAGCCCCATTTTCACCCACCAAACAATGCACCTCTCCCCGGCGCAGGTCAAAAGAAACCCCATCCAACGCCTTATGATGACCATAAATTTTGGTCACGTCTTTAAGGGAAACAATGGTATCTTCGTCGCTCATCGCCAAAACCTCACTTCGGAGAGGGTAGAAGTACTTCTACCCTCTCCAGTTTCCTCTAATACAGACCGTCGTACTGCGGGAAATATTCCTTGGTGAGTTCAATCCATACCGGGTCAACGTCCCAGGGAATAACCTTTTTCTTGTCGTCAATGGTTTCTGGCGTAATCGGAGTGTTGGGTAAAAGAATCTGTTGGTTAGTGTCAGTAATCCGTCCCTGAGTATAAGCATGGAGCGCCAGGAAGGAAATGAATCCCTCCCAACCGGGCGAGGTGGAAATCGAGTATTTAATGCTTCCTTCCTTAATGAGCTCAATCCCATACGGAGCCCCATTTGTGCTAATGACCTTGATGGGGTTATTCAGAAGCCCCCTTGCTTTGAGCATCCGGACGACCGCCGCCGCCATTTCTTCGTTAAAAATGAACAGAATCGAGAAATCATATCCTGACTCAATCAGGTCCTGAGCCTGGTCCACAGCCACAGTGGGCGTGTACTTTCCATCGCGGACGGCCACGATCTCATTTTTACCCAATTCAGCTACTTTAGGTTCAAAGGACTGGCGGAAAATTTGCACCGGTACATGCTCAAAAAGACCCATGATGACGGCAATCTTTTCTCCGGGGTAATTCTCAGCAATGTAGTTGGCCACGTTCTCACCCATGGCTTTCCAATCAAAATCGATGCAGGCCACCACATCATGCCCAGACTTCAACACCTGCCCCACGTTATCGGTTACCACCAGCGGAATCCCTGCTCGTTCGCACTCCCGGGCTGCGATGGTTGCCCCATTGGGATTGAAGGAAAAAATACACATCCCATCGACTCCCATATTGATCAGGGTCTGGATGTTGGCGATTTCTTTTTCGGTATCGTAGTCAGAATTCAGCACCACCACATCCACCCCAGCCAAACTCGCCGCATACTGGAATCCTTCCACATCTTTACGGTACCAGGTATCAGGACCAGGTGTCACATACCCATAGGTTAGCTTTTTAGCCCAAAGCGTGACATTCCCCAGCATCAACACCGCCAACACCACCACCAATACCAGAGTGAACCTTTTCATGTCATTTTCCTCCCTTCCAAATAGAATTTCCAACTCAAAAAGCGCTCCTTGAGTCGCCTTAAAAAGTATCATAGTATGCTCTTCCTTTCCGGGCGATAACTTTTCGCTCTTTTAGGTGTCAAAAAAGAACCAGTTCATATGGTATAATTATGGTCAAAAAGAAGGTCGTCAAATCGCTATGGGTGCTTTAGAAAGGTCGTCTTCTTTCTCTACTGAACGCGGAGTTTCCATGTACACTGTCATCCTCGAACCTCCTTATCCCCCAGGGTGGCAAATGCATCCTCATCGTCATACTCAGTGCGAACTGAGTCTGGTCAAATCTGGAGGTTGTACCATCCAAGCCGGGGGTAGAAATTTTCGTTTCCACAAAAATGAAGCGATGTTCATCCCCAGCGGTGTCTTGCACGATTTCTACGCCGAACCTCCTGAAGGGGTCGAGTTTGTCGTGGCTCAGTTTCTCCCCTTCGATCATGACTTTCTGCGTCACCTGGTTAATACCCCACCTATTGGCCGTTTTTCCCTTTCCCAGCTTTCGGTGAGCGTGTTCCTTGAGTTCTGCCACAAACTGCAACGGGAAATCGCCTCCAACCCTCCCTTCGCCGAAATCCAGTGCCGGGCCATCGTGGAAGAAATGATCGTGTTCCTCCTGCGGGGTAAGACTGCCTTCTCTTCATCCCCCCTTTCCCCCGAACAAAAACAGATCATCGAAAGCGCCCTCCGCTTCATGCACGAACACAGCCACAATCTCACCCACGTTAAAGAAGTCGCCAGAATTTACGGTCTTTCACCCCAGTACTTCCGCCGACTTTTCAAACACTACGTCGGCGTCAGCCCCAAACAGTATCTCACCACTCTCAAAATCCAGCGCAGTAAGTGTCTCCTCCTTCACCATGAACACTCAGTGACAGAGGTCGCCATGGGTTTGGGCTTTGGCAGTACCCAGCAGTTTTCCAAAGTCTTCCGTAAAATCACCGGTTTAAGCCCCTCCACCTGGCGCAAATCCTACCTTTTAACCGAAAACGAAAGTACCCCCATCTCCCCGCTCCCCACCCGCGCGTAAATTCCCTTACCCAAACCCTCACCCGGTAAATCAATGATGATTACAGTCAGCTACACCACACTTTTTGGTAAGCCTTACCTTCCAAAATTTCACCCGAGTTCAAAAAAAAATTTTCCACCCCTAAAGTATTTTTCCATTGCGCCGATATATAAAGTAGAAAGGGAATGAAAGGGCAAACTTCCCGAAAGGGAAGGACGCAAAACCACGGACCTACAGCATAAAGCTACGGTGGCCGGGTTACCAAGTCCCATTTTTTATTGACCCTCTCTTCCCTTTCAAATCTCAAAAAGGGGAGAAGGACCATGAAGACCCGCTTTTTCGCAAAGCATCGCCCGTACCTTGGTCTCTTTCTAATTTTCGTGGTATTGATTCTGGCCGGCTGCCAAATCGGAACCGTCCCTTCCGTGGAAAGCAACCAGGAAGCCGCCAGAGTACTCGTCGGTTCCTTATCTGGCACCGTAAAAGATGCCTCCACTGGGAAAAGCTTACCGAACGCCCTGGTCAAAGTGGTCGAAGTCAATCGTTCCGGTATCACTAATTCTCTGGGTCGTTACACCATCACCGGAATCCCCGTGGGACAGGTCACCGTTACCGTGACCCTAACCGGGTACAATGCCCAAACCAAAATCGCCACCATCCGCAAAAGTAAAAATACCACTCTCAATTTTTACCTGGAAAAGGTCACTACACCTACACCTACTCCAGCTCCAATGCCGACTTCCACTCCAATCCCGACGCCAACACCTACACCAACCCCCGCCCCAACACCTACTCCTGTTCCAACTCCCACACCCACACCTACACCCACCCCAGCACCAACGGACCTCACCAGCCTCCTTACCACCTACGGCTATGGTAAAAACACAGTAGTCCGCTGGGCTGATGGAATAGTGGAAGTGTACAACGCCACCACCGACTCAGGCATCGACCTTGCCCCGGTCCTCAGCGAATGGAACGGAATCATTGGAGGCAAAACTGTCTTTCGGGTAAGCAGCAATCCTCAAAGTCCGGTCCAGATCGTTTACGACTCCAGCATTGCCAACTCCGGTGCCTGGGGTTATGCAGTAGTCTACTGGTCAAACTACACCATTTACAAAGCTAAAGTTGGAATCCTCCCTGCCGGCAACTGGTACGGCTACTACCTTGAACCCGAATACCGCCTCTACCTCCACGAAATGGGTCACGTGGTAGGTTTCTCTGGACACACCAGCGAAGGTGGCGTCATGGACCCCACACCCAAAAACAGTATCATCACCCAAACCCCCCGGGCAGTAATCAGTGGACTCTATAGCTTCTCACCAGGATACACCCTCACCAAAGGTGCTCCAGTCTCACCTGAAGGTATGGCCATAGTCTATTTCTGGAAAGAATAAAATGTGGGAGGAGGTTCCCTCCTCCCACACCCTCAACCCACCAAAAGGTTCTTTCTTAGAGTTAATCCAGATTCACATAAACAGCGGTATATCCCTTCCAGCTCGCCTCTGAATTTATTAATCAGGGAGCCTGCCCCCGAACGCTTCTATCAGGGGTCTATTTATACCGTCATTCCTAAACGTCTCTCCCCTACGTCATTCCTGAACCCTTTTATCAGGAATCCCAGTGACTTTTTGTTACTGAGATTCCCGCTAAAAGCATGCAGGAATGACGTTCTTTTTTAATCCGTCACCCCGGCAATCTTTTAGCCGGAATCTCGGTTGCTTTTCCCTTAGTTACTGAGATTCCCGCTAAATACGTGCAGGAATGACGGAGGGGGTGTCATGCAGGAATGACGGAGGGGGTTTTTGCGGGAATGACGGAGGGGGATTCATGCGGGAATGACGGAGGGGGTTTTTGCAGGAATGACGAACAAAAAGGCGTCACCCTCGAAGGTATTAATCAAGGACCATCCCTGTAAACAGCCTGAACCCAATTTCCATTCCCTTTACTTCGTGTCTTCTTTTTCTATTGTTTCTAAAACTTTTTGCAATAATGGTTTTAAAACTGGAATATCGTCTCTCACGACTAACCAGACGCTTTCAAGGTCTACCTGAAAATATCCATGAATGATTTTATCCCTCATTCCAGCCATGTCGCGCCAGGGAATGGAAGGGTACTTTTGCCGTACTTCCTGGGGAATGTTCTTGCTCGCTTCACCGATTACCTCAATACACCGTAACACCGCGTCACTGGTTTTGGAGTCGTTTAAGAAAGCATCTAGGGTAAATCCTGCCAAGTACTTTTCAGCTCTTTCCATATGTTCAAGAATATCGCTCAAAAAGAAGACTATTTTTCTTTTCATAAAAAAACCACGTAGTTAAGGATTTCCTTTTCCAATTCTTTGCGAACATTCTTTTTCGGAACAAGGTCAACCTTTACCCCCAAAAGGTCCTGAAGTTCGTGTTCCAGGGCAACAATACGAAGCAAACTCAAAGGGTTTTCAAAGTCAACCAAAATATCAAGGTCGCTTTCCTCCCCGGCCTTTCCCCGTACATAGGAACCGAAAATACCTATTTCTCGAACACCATACCGTGTCTTTAAATCCTCCCTGTGTTTCATCAACAGGGTTTTTATTTCTTCCAGGGTTTTCATCCCTTTCCCCCCAAGTTGTCCATCTGCACCCTTTTTATTCTACCAAATCGCAGTACTTGCCTTCGCATCTTCCGGGAAGTTTAAACGACTTCCAATTAGGTTTCCACCGAAAAAAGTAACCCCGAAACAACACCTTTAATCAAACTTTTCCAACCTGTCCTGAATATATTTATCGGAAAAACCTGCCCCTGGATACTTTTACCAGGGAGCCTGCCCTCGAAGGTATTAATCAGTGGTCATTCCGGCAATCTTTAAGCCGGAATCTCGGTTGCTTTTCCCTTAGTTACTGAGATTCCTGCTAAATACGTGCAGGAATGACGGAGGGGGTGTCATGCGGGAATGACGGAGGGGGTTTTTGCAGGAATGACGAAAGAAGTTTGTGCAGGCATAACAGAAAGGGTTTTTGCGGGAATGACAGAAGGAGGCTGTGCGGGAATGACGAATAAATAAGCGTCATTCCTGAATGCTTCTATCAGGAATCCCAGTATCCTCTTTTCACTACTGAGATGCCTGATTACTGCATTCAGGCATGACGGAAGAATGGATTCCTGCTA
>JBDIWM010000007.1:27737-57252 GCA_039638595.1 Atribacterota bacterium | reverse complement strand
GTACCTCGATCCCCACTTTGAGCATCGATTCCTTAAAGAGTTTCCGGTCTTCAGCTTTACGGATGGCTTCTGGCGAAGCACCCAACACTTTGATTCCAAACTTTTGCAGGACCCCTCGCTCTTCAAGTTGCACGGTGATATTGAGCGCCGTCTGCCCTCCCAGAGTAGGAAGCAAAGCATCAGGACGTTCAATCTCGATAATTCGCTCCACTACCTCCGGTACCAGAGGCTCTATATACGTGCGATTTGCCATTTCTGGATCCGTCATGATGGTTGCCGGATTGCTGTTCACCAGAACCACTTCATACCCTTCACTTCTCAAAGCCTTACACCCCTGAGTTCCAGAATAATCAAACTCACAGGCCTGTCCAATCACAATGGGTCCAGAACCGATGACCAGAATCTTTCTTATATCCTCTCTTTTAGGCAAGGTTGTCCTCCACCATCCTCACAAACTGATCAAAAAGGTACGAAGTATCATGAGGGCCAGGATGAGCCTCGGGATGAAACTGCACCGAAAAGAGGGGAAGTCTTCGGTGTTTGATACCCTCCAGAGTTCCATCGTTGAGATTCACGTGGGTAATTTCTACCTCTCCCATGGGCAAGGTATCAAAATCAACGCTGAATCCGTGGTTTTGGGTAGTAATGGCCACCCATCCTGAGAGGAGGTCTTTCACGGGGTGATTCCCACCGTGATGGCCAAACTTGAGTTTAAAGGTTTTGGCCCCCAGTGCCTGACACAGGATTTGGTGACCCAGACAGATTCCAAATACCGGAACCCTCCCCATGACTTCTTCAGCAAAACGGACTACATAGGGAAGTGCAGCCGGGTCTCCGGGACCATTAGAGAGGAGAACACCATCTGGATTCTCTTTTAACACCTCTTTGGCCTCAAACCAGGCTGGATATCCCGAAGGTTATTGAATTTCACTCCACAATCAAGCACCGCGATGGTAAACTGTCCCTTTTCTTCCCACACATAGGGCTCAGAAACCGTCACCTCCTGCACTAGGTCCTGACCAACCATGGGAGGAATCGCCCGAGCTTTGGCCACAAGAGACGCTGAATCCAAATCCACCACCGACATGACGGCGCGCATGGCTCCCTTTTCCCGAATGTGTTTGGTCAAGGCCCGAGTATCGATTTGCGCTAACCCCATGATATGGTTTCGACGCAAATAATTCTCCAGACTCTCTTCTGACCTCCAGTTACTCTCCATGGGACTTTTTTCCCGAACGATGAACCCTGCCACTTGCGGGCGAATGGATTCAACATCCAAAGTATTAATCCCATAGTTCCCAATGAGGGGGTAGGTCATAACCACAATCTGTCCACGATACGAAGGATCGGTGAGGATTTCCTGATAACCAGTCATACTGGTGTTGAATACCACTTCTCCGCTTGCTTCCTGCAGGGCACCAAAAGCGTACCCTTCAAAAACCCTTCCATCTTCTAAGGCCAGTAACGCTTTCACCTGCAACACCCTCAGCTACTATACCATACTTGTCAAGCCCCACCCGTGCAGATCCCCGGTACGGTTTTGGGATGGCGGGAAACCCAGGAATAGTAGAAACTGGCAGGCAAAAAGTAATGGAGATATCTCCAGTTACGCAGAGTCCGGCGCATGATTTTTGGCCAGGAATAGAATTGGCGAAAAACCAGGTTATACCCATCCTGAAGCTCCTGCGGGGTCATCTTGGCCGGCTGATACACCACGTGTGCAAAATCGTAATTCGACCAATCATAGGAGAAAATCCGACCTTCTTCTTTCAGTTTCAAAAAAACCTCGGTACCTGGCAGGGGTGTCAGCACTGAAAACTGGGCAAAGTCGATTTTAGCTTCTTCGATGAATTGGAGGGTTCTCGGAAAAACTGAAGCATCGTCCTCATCAAAGCCAAAAACAAAGGAGCCAATCACCATAATCCCCTGTTTATGAAACTTTTCAATCAATTTTCGGTACCGATCTACCCGATTGAACGTTTTATGCATATCTTTAAGGTTCTCCTCATTCACCGATTCAAATCCCACAAATAGCGCAATACAGCCACTACGGCTTGCCAGGTTGAGCAATTCATCATCTTCGGCCATTTTGACGGTTCCCTGACTCACCCACTTCTTGCGAAAAGGAATAAGAGCCCGGAAGAGTTCCTTGGAATATTTGGGATTCCCCACAATGTTGTCATCTAAAAACCCAATCATGGAAGCATCACAGGCTTTGACCTCCTGAATCACCTCTTCTACCGGTCGGTGACGGTATCGCCTTCCCATGAAGGTCGACACCGAACAAAAGCCACAGTTATGGGGACAACCTCTGGTGGTTTGAAAAACATATTTGAGAAGATATCGTCCTCGAAGCAGATCAAGACGGGAAGGAGGCAAACCCTGCAAACAGGGAAAATCATCATGCCGGTAAAATCGTTCCCCACACCCATGTTGCACATCGCTTAGGAGTTTTTCCCACAATCCCTCTGCTTCTCCGATCACCACACTATCAGCATGCGCAATGGCTTCTTCCGGAAGCGCAGTGGGGTGAATTCCTCCCAAAACCACCCTGACTCCCCGTTTCCGAAATTCATCGGCAATCTGGTACGCCCGAAAAGCTGTGGCCGTCATAGCCGTAATCCCAACCAAATCACAGGATTCTTCAAAGTCAATTTCTTCTAACCGTTCATCGATAATTTTCACTTCATGTTCCCGTGGGGTCAACGCCGCAATGAGGGGGAGGCTGGCCTGAGGAAAAGGGACATATCGTGCCTTCTTCTTTTGCACGCTCCCAGCATTGGGAGCAATGAGGAGAATTTTCAAAATGAACACCCTTCTTTCCATTTGTCTCGAAAGTATTATACACGAAATCCTTATCTGTGCTACAATAAAGGAGGGGAATTCCGATGAAGAAGTTCGGTATTATGGGTATTCTCATCATGCTTCTTCTCCTCAATCCTTATCCGGGGATCGGTTCTCAGCCTCAACATACCGTGGTCATCGGGGAAATCAAGGGAGTCATCACTCCGGTTATCGAGGCGTTCATCCAGAGAGTACTTGGGCGAAGCATCCAGGAAAACGCCCAACTAGTGGTTTTTGTCCTCGATACCCCTGGAGGCCTGGAAGAATCAATGCGAAACATTGTGAAGAGCTTCCTACAGTCTTCGATACCTGTGGTGATTTACGTTTCACCCCAAGGAGCCAGGGCCGCTTCAGCAGGGAGCTTCCTGCTCATTGCTTCCCACCACGCCTTTATGAGTCCCAATACCACCGTCGGTGCCGCCCATCCGGTCACCGTGGAAGGACAAACGGTGAGTGAAAAAATCGTCAACGATGCTGCTTCGTTCATGCGTTCTTTAGCCGAAACCCGCAGGCGCAATCCCGAAGTTGCCGAAAAAATGGTCCGGGAAAGCCTTTCCGTCACCGAAAAAGAAGCTCTACAGTACGGTCTCATCGATGGTGTGGTTGGAAGCGTTGAGGAAATCTTCGCCACACTCCAGATCCCAAATCCCCAGATCCTCCGGATACCCATGAACTGGAAGGAGAAAACCCTCCAGTACATTGTAAATCCCAATCTGGCCTACCTTTTCCTTACCCTGGGGGCTCTGGGTATCATTTTTGAACTGGCTAATCCCGGGGCAATCATCCCAGGAGTTTTCGGAGGCATCCTCGTACTGCTCTCCTTTTACGCCTTCTCGATACTCCCGGTCAACTTTGTGGGTATCCTCTTCATCGTCCTGGGCTTTCTCTTTTTGATTTTGGATCTCATCCTCATTCCAGGAATCGGTATCCTGAGCGTGGGGGGCATTGTGTCCCTCTTGCTGGGGTCACTGACTCTGTTCAATCCCGAAAAGGGGATTACCGTCTCCGGGTCTCTTGTAGCGACCGTTATTGCATGTATAGCGGGTTTCTTTTTCATTCTCCTCATGGGCGTGGTCAGAGCTTTAAGGCAAAAAGCCAAGGTCGGAGGAGAAACGCTCATCGGAAAAATCGGTACTGCCAAAGGAGACCTTCTTCCGGAGGGATTCATCGTGGTAGAAGGGGAACTCTGGTGGGCCAAAAGTGAAGAACCGGTGCAACAGGGTGAAAAGGTTAAAATTCTTCGAAAAGAGGGACAAACTTTAGTTGTAAAGAGGGAGGGATAAACATGGGTATCGTCCTTACGGTGGGAATCATCGTGATTGTTTTTCTGGTAGCCGCCATCAGGGTGGTCAGAGAATACGAACGGGGAGTCATCTTTCGCCTGGGACGACTGGTAGGTGCCAAGGGTCCTGGGCTTTTCTTTGTCATTCCCCTTGTGGACCAGCTGGTCAAAGTTGATCTGCGAGTGATGACCATGGATGTTCCCAAACAGGAACTCATCACCCGTGACAACGTTCCGGTAACGGTTGACGCCGTAGTCTACTTCCGGGTTATGGACTCGGAAGCAGCCGTAACCAAAGTGGAAAACTACATCGTGGCGACTTCACTCATTTCTCAGACCACGCTTCGCAGCATCGTCGGTCAGTCCGAGCTCGATGAATTGCTCATCCATCGGGATAAAATTAATGAAGCCCTGCAAAAAATCATCGATGAAAAGACAGACCCCTGGGGCATTAAGGTTTCGGCGGTGGAAATCAAAGAAGTGGTTCTACCCGAAGAGCTCAAGCGAGCTATGGCCCGGCAAGCCGAAACCGAGAGAGAACGACGAGCAAAAATCATCAATGCTGAAGGAGAATTCCAAGCAGCAGAGAAACTCTCCCAAGCCGCCAAAATCATTGCCGAAAATCCCATTGCCCTGCAGCTGCGTTACCTCCAGACCCTGAATGATATCTCCGCGGAAAACGCCACCACCGTGGTCTTCCCGCTTCCCATGGAAATTCTGAAAGCCTTTGCTCCCAAAACCGGAAAGGAGAACGATTAATCGTTCTCCTTTCGCCAGGCTTCCCTAATTTCGCCAAAGTACACAAAATGGAAGTCATTTTGAGGGTAAAACTCGGTGGCAATCGACGTTGAAAAAGTGGAGGGTTCCACTTTCGTTTTCTGCACCACCGAACAGACCAGGGACGCCTGACATTCGTCGATCATGGCTACCAGTTGACCTTCGCCATATCGGGGGGTGAAATGACAGAGGGCAAACTTATCGGTATTTCGACCCGAGTAACTCCCGCAGATTTCGATTTCCCGATGCATCGTGGGATATGGAATGGTAACGATAAAGTTCGGATTTTGCTCCAGAAGCTCGAACGAGTAACGGGATGGACGCACCAAGACAACCGCTACCGGTCTTCGCCATACAATCCCTAAAGTAAACCAGCCAATACTCATCACATTGGGGTTTTTGTCTTTTCCCTCTGTGACCAGAAAAAGACCACCCACATTTTGAATCGCCTGGAAAGCCCTGTTCACGACCATTTCCCAGGAACACTTTCTCCAGCTCATCTTTTTCACCTCCGCTTGAGCATAAATCCTCTTACAAGTATAATAAAAGTATGGTCCTGATTCAGTACTTTGACCCCTGGAAAGGGAAGTTGTGTACCTGTCCTCCAAAGTATACCCTTAACCCCTACACTGGCTGCCAACACGGTTGCCTATATTGCTATATCACCGCTTTTATCCCCCAGGCTTTCGTGGTCCGGGAAAAAAGGAATCTCCTGAAAACCGTGTCCAAAGAATTACAAAAAGTCAAATCTTCCTATTTGTCCCTCTCCAACTCCTCCGATCCCTACCCTCAGGAAGAAGCAGAGAAACAGTACACCCGTATCATCCTCACCATGTGCAGAGATTACCAAATTCCAGTCCTCCTTCTCACCAAGTCTCCTTTGGTAGCCCGCGACACAGACCTCCTCAAGACCATGAAGGCGGTGGTGAGTTTCACCATCACCACCATGGACCTCGAGAAAGTAAAGCGACTCGAACCCCACGCCCCAGAACCAGAAGAGCGAATTCAAGCCCTTCAAAAACTCCATCAAGCTGGTATTCCCACGGTGTTACGGCTGGACCCCATTATTCCGGGAATCAACGACGATCCCGGGGAGTGGGAAAAGATGTTGCAACGACTTTCCACCTCAATCCGCCAGGTGGTGGTCTCGACCTTTAAACTCCGCCCAGACTCCTGGAAGAGGTTGGTGGAAACCTTCCCCCATCTTTCTTCCACTCAAAGATGGTACACGCAGAAAGAGGGAAACAGTCACTATCTTGAGAAAAGAAAAAGGGCAGAAATCCTTCAAACGCTTCGACAAATTGCCCACCGCCATGGACTCTTTTTCTCTTCCTGCCGGGAAGGCTTTCCAGAGTGGAACGACCTCCACTGCGATGGGAGTTCTCTCTTAAAGGTTCAATCGATGAATTCCCTCTCAACAATCGGTGGAACTTCATTCCGGGGATAGAATCCTTCTGCATCCTCCCCTACCTGACAGAGAATGGCCACGGTCAACTCTCTGAGAAGATCCACATCTCTGGGCTTTTCCAGAAGATTACCGTTCTGGTCCCGGATGACCCGCACCACAGGACGAATGGGGAGTCCTTCGTTGAGTTTCACCACCACCCCAATTTCTCCAGTGGTCAATCGCACCGTCTCTCCCACCGGATAGGGCGCAATATGGCGCACCATCGCCGTGACCACCTGAAGGTCAAAGAGCTTACCTGCGTTACCCATGAGGTATTCCAGGGCTTCAGCATAGGAAAAACGCTGTCGGTATGGGCGATCCACAGTCAGGGCATCATACACATCGCTACAGGCGCAAATCCGGGAAAGGAAGTGGATATCGTTCTCAAGAAGCCCATAGGGGTACCCACTCCCATCCAGGCGTTCGTGATGCTGCAGGGCGATGAGGGAAGCCAAAAAGTCGTACCCCCTCTGGCTCTGGATGATCTCTCGGCTCCAAACCGGATGCATCTTAATGAGCTTTCGCTCTTCCTCATCCAGAGCGGTTTTTTCCTTCAAAAAACCTTCCGGAAAGCGAATTTTCCCTACATCGTGCAAAAGTGCGCCCAAACCGAGTTTTTTGAGTTGCAAAAAACTCAGATCGAGGAACTTCCCAATCATGACGCTCAATACCGCCACGTTGACCGAATGGGTAAAAATCGAATCACTGCAACTACGCATCTGGACAAGATAGAAAACGACTTCATCCTGATTGAGCAATTCCACCAAAACTTGTTCCAGAACTTTAACCACTTCCGTATAGGAAAACGAATCTCCTCGCCGTAACCGCCGCACCGCGTCATGGAGAGCACGCTGAACTTGTTGGCGAGTCTCAAACTTCAAAGGTTCATCAACGGTGATATCCCGAAAAAGTTCGTCCTCCACAAAAATCGACCGAAAACCCAACTCCTTGAGTTTGCGAATATAAAGGGGGGTCAAAGCAACCCCCTGGTTGAGGAGAACCGAACCGTCTTCGGCCAACACCGGATATCCTACTTTCATCCCCGGCTGGAGGTGGTCAACCAGGACCCTAATCATCACTCATCTTCCTTCCTGCTTCCTGAGGGATAGGCTGTCGATACTCTTCGTACCCATTCACTTCACTTCCGGCAATGGCCACGGTCAACTCTCTGAGAAGATCCACATCTCTGGGCTTTTCCAGAAGATTACCGTTCTGGTCCCGGATGACCCGCACCACAGGACGAATGGGGAGTCCTTCGTTGAGTTTCACCACCACCCCAATTTCTCCAGTGGTCAATCGCACCGTCTCTCCCACCGGATAGGGCGCAATATGGCGCACCATCGCCGTGACCACCTGAAGGTCAAAGAGCTTACCTGCGTTACCCATGAGGTATTCCAGGGCTTCAGCATAGGAAAAACGCTGTCGGTATGGGCGATCCACAGTCAGGGCATCATACACATCGCTACAGGCGCAAATCCGGGAAAGGAAGTGGATATCGTTCTCAAGAAGCCCATAGGGGTACCCACTCCCATCCAGGCGTTCGTGATGCTGCAGGGCCACCGTGATACTCACCACTTCTTCCGGAGCCTTTCCGGTGATGAGCTCCACCGACCACAGGGGATGATTGCGCATCACTTCCCACTCCCCAGGGAGGAGTTTTCCTGGTTTATTGAGAATCTCCAGCGGAACTTTCACTTTTCCCAGGTCGTGCATTAAACTCCCCAAGGCCAGCATTCGCAATTGCTGCCGGGATAATCCCAGAAACTTCCCCAAGAACACTGAGAGCGCCGCAACATTGACCGAATGAGAAAAGACGGCATCATCGTGCTGGCGGAGCTGCACAAGACTCGCTACGGATCGCTTGCTACTCAGAACTTCATCGATGATTTCGTCCACCAGCTTCCGAATCGGTTCCAGAGAAGTTTGTTTCCCTTTCACAATACTGGTAAACGAATCATTAAGGGTTAAAAGAGCCTGACGACGAACATCGTGCGAAATGGTTTCTTCTAAATCGACATCTCGAAATCGGTGATCTCGAACATAGATATACTCAAAACCGGCTTCTTTGATGCGCAGGATCAAGCGGCTGGTGAGCGTTACGCCTTCTCGAAGGAGAACCACACCATCGTCCCGTAGGAGCGGATACCCTACCACCATTCCCGGCTTTAAATCTTGCACCCGTACTTTAATCATCCTTCGTTCCCACCAACTTCCGTTGCGTTTCTTGGTTTTTCTGTTATTATACTGTACGAGTGAGGTGACACCAAGAACAATTGATCGAATGGAGAGAAAATTTCGATGAAGTGAAAATTCCAGGGTATGTTTTGCCGGCTCATCTCTCAGGCTGGTATGAAGAAAGAGCCTGGGTAGCAGGGCTTCCAGTACACATCACCGAGCTGGGAGGGAAAACGCATCATCAGCATCCGTGGCTTCTTGAAATCGAACTCTATGCTCCTTCTCTCCCTTTTCCCCTCTCAGAGGGGGAACAGGAAGCTATCCTCGATGCTTTCGAAACCACCATCGATAATTTCCTATACCAGCTCAACTTTTATGAACAATTGGGAAAAAATTACCGTTTCATGTTTTCGCTGTGTCTTTTAGCCTATATCATCGGACTTTTTAGTGTGAATACCTGGTGGTTCATATGGTTCCGTCAGCCGTATTTAGCTCTGGCCGGGATTGATAATTGGTGGAAGAGGAAAAAAGCCAAAAATCTGGAACAATGCCATAAAAAAAGACTCATCCTGGGAAAAGACCAGAAACGCCTGGAAGCCGTGAATCAGGTTTTTTCGTTCTATACCCAGATTCAGAAAGCCGAAAAAGACTTGCTCCGTGAGCTCATCGACTTCTGTCGAAAAAATGAGAGAGGGAATTTTGCCTTTGGAGAAATCCGGAAAATTTATCAGGACCTTCTCAGTAAGGAAAGAGAGGAGAGTTTTCTTCTCAAAAGTATTGCCCATACTCCCCTCAAAAAACTGGCTCGTTTCTTTCTGGGAGACATGCTCCTCATCCCAGAAATCATCACCCCAAAACTGATCACCCCAACCCGTAACCTCGCTTTCGACCTCACTCCATACCTCCAAGAGGTTCTCTATGCCCAGAATTCACCTCTATAAACTTTTCACCAAAGAGACATACACCCTCTTCTCACCCCACCATCCCTTCTTCGTGGAAGAGCGAATGGTCCGATATCAGAAAGTCGCGCAGGGAGAAAAGACAGAGCTCGTCCTCCATGTAGGGAGAAAAAGCGAAGCGGAAGCATTGATTTCTCTTCCCTCTGACTTCCTAACCGTTCAGGAAGAATCCTCTACCCTCTCCATCATTCCTCGGAAAACCGTGCAGGAGGTCATGGAATATCTCCAAAAAGGGATTCTGGACACCCTTCACAAAGAGGATGCTCTCCTCCTCAACGAAGAACGACGTCGCCACATTTTTTACCACTATGGTCGCTTTCGCCTGCGAGGATTTTACGGGATCCTGCACCGTCTTTTCCCCATCGTCTTCATCATGCACGGGATTGCTGGTTTCCAACCCATGACCTGGGACATGATCATCGGTGACCCCTATTTCGAGGACCGAAACTACCTGGAAATTCTCCGCCATTATCAGACCATCGAAGCCGGCTTGGACGAATTTTTCGAGGATTTGTCCCTTCGGGTGGTGGAAAATATTGCCCTGCGAACCCTCAACGAGCTGGTTCAAGAGGAAGAGGGATTTAACAAAGCCGCCCATCTCTGCACGCAACTCGGACTGGGATTTTTAAAAGATTTTTACTGGCCAGCCACGCAGGCCACCGAACACAGCGAATGGAGTCGATTTCTGCGCCCTCCAGTACCGCTTTTCCCCTGGAAAGAAGAACGCAATGAGAAGCACACCGTATAACGATACTGGAATCATCGATTACACCCTGGCCTTAAATTTTGAAGACTGGCTGGACCTGAGCTATGAAGACTTCATGGAACGATTGTCAACGACGTTTCAGAAATACGTTTCCCATTCATCCTTTGAAGCCCAATTGACCTTTCTTCCTGAAGGGAAGAGCGACTTCATTACCCCTCAGGGACGAAAAATTCCCATTCTAGAAATCGGTAACCGTTCCGTCTCCTGGAATACTCTGATTTTTGAAGCCACTTGCCATGGTGGGGAAAAGCTCCATTCTGTAACCCTCCTGAGCGCTTTCTTTTCTCTTCTTAAAGAGGGAAAAGAGCGGAATGAAGTGCTCAAACGCGCTCACCTGGTCTTTCTCCCGGTGCTCGATCCCGATGGCTGGCACAAGGGAACCCGGGCTTATGTCGACCGCAGCGGGGAAGAAGTCCACACCCCGGTTGTGGTAGGTATGCACCACATTCGAAACCTTTTCGGATGGGAAGACACCAATGCCGTCTTCGGCCGTAAAAATCGAGGTTTACGCAGTCGCAGAGTTCTGGCCCTGCAGGAGTACCTCCTCCGCTTTGCCCAGAACCTCAAGGTGTATTCCAGCCTCCACGAGACGGTAACCTTAGAGAGTGAACTGGTCTATAAAAATGCTGGCGTGATGATTCTTGTACATGACCACTTTAGCACTCAAGAACGCGAAGACATCGCGCGTTTGCGATATCCCTTAAGAAGCCTGGAAAAATTGGAGTGTGCCATCCGAAAAAAACTACCGTTTCTGGTTCCCAAATACCGGAGTGAAATCCTCCACCATTACCCTTCCCTTCAGAAAACCGTCTCTATTCGTAACTACATCCGAAAAATGGGTTTGGAAACCTTCTCCGACAAGTTCGAAGCCCTGTTTCGAGAATTTCCCTTCTTCGTGGAACGAGAACTCCCGGTGTGTGAGGGGGTGTACCTCCTTGGTCCTCTCTTCTGGAAAGCTCAGATCGCTCTGGCTCCCGATTTCTACCAGTACCATACTGGATGCGTGGGGCGAACCATCGAGACTTTTGCCCAGTCCCGGAGAGAACGAATTCTGCAGGGACTGGCTTTCATCGACGGAACCATCCGTGTGGAAATAAAGGGGGAAAGATTTGACCAGTGAAAGGTCAACGCATCATTCATTTTGAGATTCCTCACCCTTTTGATGCGAGCAAAAGAATACTGGTCACTTCTAGCGAGGAAGCCAAAAAAACCTTTTCCCGAATTTTTGCACTATTACGGCAGAGAAAAAGAACGAGTATCCTCCATGAGATTCAGAGCTTTTCTCCCGATGAAAAGACCATCGAGCGGGGTATCACCCATACCGAAAGGCTCTTTCGACACTGGCGAAGAGAATACCAGCACATTCTGGGACAAGATATCATTCAGATGGTCCTTTTGCTCCTTCTTTCTTACGCCATCTGGAATATCGGTTTCATTCCCCGGCTCGTTGACTCCCTCTTTGTTCTTATGGGTGATTACCTCAATAATTATGCCCGAGTGGTGCTCATTATCGCCCCACTTCTCTACATGGTCTACAAAAAATTCCTGGTTGGCGATACCATTTTTGCCCACCGGCGAAGTTTCGCTTTTCTGAAAATCCGAGATTTCCTCAGCCTCCCACTCATCGATTTCCTGCGGGAAGATATACGTCGGTGGATGCACCGAATTCCCTCAAGAGAAATTCGGGCCCTGCTTCTTGAGCTCATTCGTCACTTAGAAAGGCATGACTTCGCTTCGATTACTGCGCTTCTCCAAGAACTACGTCAAGAGGCCGAAAACCCCAATCTGAGCTGGAAAGAGCGTGAAATGCTTACCTCCTTCTATGAAGAAATGGAACACTGGTTACGATATAACTTTCAGCAAGAAACATTCACAGCGACCTCGAACCAGTTCCTAAGAGAATTTTTCTTCTCTCCATTTTACGAAGCATGGTCCTCACGTATGGAAAACCTTCTTAAGGAATTTCTCTCGCAACCAGATGCAGGCAAAACCCAGGAAATTGCAGCAATGTTCCACCAGCTGGAAAAAAAGGTTCGCATCGAGCTCACCTCAAGGTTTACAGCAAAATACCTTGAAGCCCTCATCAATTACTACCACGCACTATACGTCTTCTTTTCCCAACCACGAAATCGGGAGAGAGAACCCGTTTCTGACGCTATGCTCCACGATGCGCTTTTCTCCCCCGGAAAGGCGAAATCGTTTCTCACCCCTTTAAGAACCGTTCTCTTTTCCTCTCTTATGCTTGGTATTGCCCTTTTCACCTTCAGCGTCCATCTGGTCGACGAAGAGGATTTTCTGGTGGTACGCCAATTTCTCCCCGGCTGGCAGGGTCTTTGGGGAGAAAGAGTGGAAGTCGTTCAGGAAAGCCTGATTGCACTGGGAGGGAAAAAAATCCTTTTCTCCTCTCCCCGACCTTTTGGGTTCACCCACCGCTCGACACTGCGTCCTCAGAATGTCCAGGTGAATTTCATCCTCCGGGAGGTTGAACCGTCGCTTCGGGGCGGAATCGCTGGTACACTCAGGTATTTCTGGGACAAAGGAATGGCTTTTTTTAAAGAAGGTTATGGAAACGACTTCATCGTGCTGCAGGGAGATATCACCTTCCGGATTGAAAGTCCTGAGAAATGGAAACAGTACGACTTTGACGGTTTAGGGAAAGAACGGCTAACTCGGGATTTAGAGAATTACCTGAATTCCTACTTTGAGAAACTTCAAGGAACCTACCGGGAACGCTTTTTTGCCGAAGGAGAAAAGAAGGCCAGAGAACATCTGGCGAAAGTTTCAAAAAGTGCCCTTTTCAAAACCTGGGTACGTCGCTTTCTTTACCCTTCTCCTCTTGACACCTACCGCGTTGGTTCTGTATATGATATGTACCTCGTGGGGTTAGAGTGGCTCCTTCGCCATCCCCGCATGGAAGACCATACGGAATGGAAAGAATTTGTGGAACACGAAATGGAAATCATCAGGGAAAAAATGGAACAGGAACATGATGCGTTAATTGCCAATCCACTCAAAGTCCGGAAAATGTTTCGCAATCCCAATCTCTTTGAATTTGCCGACTATCCTGGACTATACCAGACCCTGATTTTTATGGCCATCACTGAACTCGTGAACTCCAAACTCATTGAGGATCTGCAAGACAGAAGAAAAATCGCCCAAGTCAACCAAGAAGCCCTTGCGTACCTGCAGAAAGAAAAGACCTTCTTCTGCAGCACCACCGGTATCGAAATTCAGGCAGTAGACCTTCGTATTGGAAAAGTGTCCTACCTGTACTATGTGAGAATGCTCCAACGAAGGCAAAATCTCCTGTGAGAAAGAGGTACAGTATGCGCTGGAAAACGTTCTTGAGCAACTTTGGCAACTGGATTATCGCACTTGTCGTATTTTCCCTCTTGGTCACATTTTTCGTTTTGATTCTTTTCTGTCGCCATTCCCTCCCTCCCCACAGCGTGGGTATCGTTCGGTAGGTGTGGACTCGAGAAGGAACCCTCTTTGGTCCCAGTTCCTTTCCCTTCCGAGTCCGGATTGTCATCAACGACACTGACCACTCCCATCCATTCCTGATTCAACCTCCCCCTTTCGGTATGATCGAAGAAGTCATTCCCCTCAATACCACGTTCTCAATTTCGTTCTGGTTTCCCCTCTGGCGCAAGGATAAAATCACCGGAAACCCCAACGATGGTAGCCTCGTATATTTAGGACAGGTGGAAAGCCAGTTTCAGATTGTCGATTTCAAAAAATTTGCCCGAAACCTTGACCCCCAGGTCTTTAAAAGAACCGTTGATTTGAACCCACCGCTCTTTGTGGCTTCCTTAGAAAAAAGCGGTAAACCCATCCCCGAAAAACGCTTCGACCTCTTACAAGAAATGCTTCGTTTTGATTTTTCCCGGGAAATTTTAGCCAAACTGGGACAAATCTCTCAGAGTATCGACTTCAAAGTGTACCTCATCCAGAAGGCCCGAACCGGAACGGCACTTTCACTCTCTGAGCAGAAAATCCAGATCTGGAAATACTTAGAAAATTATCCCTGGTATAAGTTGGAACCCCAGGCAATCGGGAAGATCTTCCAGGAAGACAATCAGATTCTATCAAAAATCACCGAGTATCTCAAAAAAGAAGGAGCCCAGGACCAAACCGCAAAACAACTGAAAGCTGAAATACAGGAATACTTTTCCCGGTACATCGAGAAAAATCCCCAGAGTTATTCCCAAGAACTCTGGGAATACAGCATTGAAAAGGGGTTATCCCTAACCCATACCCCCTCTCCCGATCAAATTCGGACTCTGACCTATATCTATGTTCATGACCACCTCCATACGCTGGAGGAACTGCTCCAGAGTGAGGAGTACCAGAAAACCCTGACCGAACGGTACGGAGTCACCCTCGAGAAAACAAAAATGGTCATCACCGAAGACCTGTTCTCCCGCCATCCTGATACCTTACCGTAAGGAGGAACATATGAAACTCAGTACCCTGCAAATCTTTCTTTTCGATATGGATGGAACGGTGTACCTGGAGGATCGGCTTTTTCCTGGAGTTCTGGAGTTTTTCGAATTTCTCCGCCAGCATGGATGTCGTTTCTATTTCCTCACCAACAATTCTTCCCACCATGCCCTTTTTTACGCTACCAAACTGCAAAAATTGGGGCTTTCCTGGTGCACCTCCTCTCATATCATCACCTCTGCCGAGGCCTGCATTTTTCATCTCCGTAAGCGGAACCCCCGAGCACGAATTTTTCTTCTGGGCACAAAAGACTTAGAGATGGAGTTCCTGCGAGCCGGCTTTACCCTGGTTCAGAATCATCCTGACTTTGTAGTTCTGGGATTTGACAAAACCCTGACGTACCGAAAGTTAGACCGAGCCTGTGCTTTCATCCGTCAGGGTGTACCGTTTTTCGCCACTCATCCGGACTTCGCCTGCCCCGGCGAGGATCGGCCCATCCTGGACATGGGGTGCATCATCAAAGCCATCGAAGCATTCACCGGCACCTCTCCGCAGATTTTTGGAAAACCGTACCCTGAGATGATTGAGTATGCCCTTTGGCGAACCGGAGGAAGAAAGGAAACCATGGCCATGGTGGGAGACCGACTGTATACCGACATCGCTATGGGCAAAAATGCAGGCATCACCTCCATCCTGGTTCTCACCGGTGAGACGAAAGCAGAAGACCTGGTTTCATCCCCTTGGCAACCTGATTTTGTGTTCCTTTCCCTGAAAGAGCTTCACCAGACTCTGGTAAAGGAGATGAATACTTCATGAACAATTCCCCCTTTTTACAAATAGAAGGGAAATCATTACCCTGTTCCTGTGGGTGCACCCATCACATTCATACCGAAAAAACCCTTCTTGGCAATGAGGTCCTTCCTCAAATTCCCCGCATCCTTAGGGAAATGGGGTTCAGGAAGACCCTTATGGTATTCGATGAAAACACCTACCAGGCTGCCGGCATCTATGTCGAAGAGGAACTCAAACGGGGAAATTTTGAAGTGATTCCCTGCCTCTTGCCCAAAAAGAAAGAGCTGTTTTACTTGGAACCCGACGAAGAAGCTCGAGGACAAATTGGCGAACACCTTCGCCAAGAACCAGAGGTTCTGGTGGCAGTCGGTTCAGGCGTCATCAACGACTTGGTGAAGTTTGTTGCCCATCGCGTCGGTTTACCATTTGTGGTGGTGGCCACTGCCCCCTCCATGGATGGGTATTCTTCCCCGGGCGCACCGATGATGGTTTCAGGATACAAAGTCACCTATTCGGCCACCCCCCCTCGGGTGATTTTCGCCGATTTAGCCATTCTTTCCCAGGCTCCCATGCCCCTTATCCATGCTGGACTCCTGGACCTTTTGGGAAAAGCGATCGCCAATGCCGACTGGGTTATGCGCCGATTGCTCTTCCAGGAGGACTTCTGTGAGGCAATCTGGGAAACGACCAGAGAAAACCTCTTGCGTGTGGCGGAAAAAGCGGAAAAGCTTTCCCAAAGGGACTACCAGGCAATATATGAACTGTCCCTGGCGCTCCTTCATTCTGGATTCAGCATGGACATGATTGGAGACTCCCGTCCCGCTTCCGGAGCCGAACACCTGATCGCCCACTACTTAGAAATCATGGCTCTGCATCGGGGCATGAACCCATCGCTCCATGGTCTTCGAGTGGGTACAGCCACAGCGCTCATGCACCGCATCTACACGCGCTTTCTCCAGGAAATGCCCACCTTTAGCTGGAACCAGAAGCCCAACTTTCAAGAAAAAATGGAAATCCTCAAAATGAGTTTTGGCCCACTTTTTCCCCTGGTTGCCGAAACCGCTCGGAAAAAACTCACCATCACCGTACCAGAACGACTCAAGGAAAAATCGTTTCAGGCCACCTTCAGTGCCGCTATCGAGGAAAAACTCTCTGTGCTTCCCGACCCCCAAACCGTACTCCAGAAAGCCCAAGCTCCCCAGAGTCTCGAAGCTCTGGGCTTTCCCCACCACATGGTCCGCGAAGCGTTACTCCTCTCTCGCTTTTTGCGCGAACGAGCTACCATCCTCGATCTTTTAGACCAGATGGGCATGCTTGAAGAGTACGTCGACTGGGTATTTCAGGAACCGTAATCAAAGAAGATACAGTTGAATCAACTGTTCCAAGCGTCCCTGAGAAATGGTTTCTTTAACCATTCCCTGGAGACGACCACTGGCATCGATAAAGGCAAAGGAAGGAACTCCGGTTCCCACCAGCGCCCGCTGCACCCGTCCATAGTCATCGATGAGCACCGGAAATGTCCAGCCATAGACACTGACAAATCCACTTTGAATCTGCTGCGCATAGGAAAAAGTCGAAGCAATCAAACTTCCGGAAGTGCCCTGCTCGTTCACGGCGATACCCAAAAAGACGACCCGATCCCGATACTTCCTGTACACTGACTCCAAAAATGGGGCCTCCTCCTGACAGTGAGGACAGTAGGACTTAAAGAAGAATACCACTGCCGGTTTCCCCCGAAAATCCTGAAAGATGACCTCATTTCCATTGAGATCCGGCAGGGTAAAACGAATACCCCCATCATCCTGATCCGTCGGGGTTGGAGCAGGAGTGAAAACGGGGGGTGGAGTTATGCTCTCCATATTGCATCCCGAAAAAACCACCACCAATCCTAAAAGTGCTATGACCACGAGAACCATATTCCTTTTCACAAGAATCACTCCCTTTCGAGTAGTGCTTTTAACTCAAGAACCACTTTTCCAACCCCTCCATTCCCCTCCACCGGCCTCAAGGAACGACGAGTGTTTTCACGGAAAAGCTCTTCCACTTTCACTCCCCGCTGGTAGAATTCCCGAGCTTTGTCTTTTTCTCCCCTCTTCCAGTAAAAATCACCAACACTTTTAAAAGTCAGAGCCAAGTGCTCATACATGACCGGAAGAAGTGGTGCTCTGGAAACTGCCTCTTCAAAAAGCGCCAAACCCTTTTCAAAGTCACCCCGCTCCACGTGCAACAGTGCCAGGTGCTCCACATAGGTGTGTTTAAAAGGAGAGAGGCGATACGCCCTTTGGGCCTCTTTTTCGCTCGCTATCCGCCATTGGGGATCGCCACTGGCTAAAAATAGACTCCGAAAAGCTTGACTCAGACCCAAGTGCACTTCTGCATTGAGTGGATCAAAACGAGCCGCATCCTGGTAAAAGGCAATGGCGTTGTGCACATCGCCAGTTTTAAGAAGGTACTCCCCAACCATGCCCTGTTCAACCCCAAAGGCCATAAGGGAGACCAGAATCAAAAACCCCACACTCAAAAGAAACCCCCAACCCGAGCTCAAAGACAGGACCCGCGGAAACAACCTCCAACGGTCATTCCGAACCATCTTTTCCCGAACCATACCACCCAAAACCCCGGCAAAAAACCAGACCACAAAATGGTAGGACCCCAAAGAAAAGTTAATATCAAGAATCCCATGGGCAAACCCCATAAAGAGCATCCCCAAAACTCCCAGGGTAAAAATGGCCTCCTGCGGGGACAACCGATCCCGAACTTTCCAGGTTTCCCAGAAGAGGAAAAAGAGAAGCCCAACTACCAGCAGAATCCCTAAAAATCCCCCCTCCACAAAAAGCTGGGCATAGAAGTTGTGCGTGCTCTCGGTAAAATACGGTGCCGATTGATACCCGAAGTACAGGACTTTCCATCCCCCACCACCCCAGCCATTCAAAGGTCGGTCTAAACCAATCCGCAGAGCATCTCGATAGAAGGTGAAACGTCCCACCACATTGGGGTCTGAAAAATTGATATTCTGGATGCGACGCGTAAGGTACAGAGGAAGGAGATTCGAGTACTTCCCCAGAAGGAACACGAAAACCCCGGCTACACCTAATCCCACACCAGTAAAAAGGTAGAACCGATTGGAAAGGGTGCCCATTTTTTCTTCATACTCGAGAGCCAGCTCCCCAACACCCGCCAAAAGCAGCGCCCCACCAAAAAAAAGGGCCAGGAAGGCTGCGTAACGCATACCAAAAAGGTACTCCTCCAGAGGGGACAAGAATGCCAGAAGAATCGCGACCGAAACCACCACCAAAAGGAAAAGACGAATCTTTTCTCGCCGGGGCAGAATCCAGAGGAGGAAAAGGAGCGTCAACGGTACAATCAAGAAAGCCCCCCGCGAATAGGTAAAGAAAATTCCTTCCAGGATGAGAAAGGAGAAAAAAAGAGCGGTAAAGCGCCAGTGCTTCTTTTCTTCCAAAAGGACAAAGGTCAGCATCCCAAAGTAGGCCATGGAGAAATAGGCCGCTGCGGTATTGGGGTACTGAAAGTTGGAAAAGATGCGTCCTGCCACGAAGAGTTCTCGCAGACTCATATAGGTGGGCAAAACCACTCCGGGAACAAAACCAAAGTGGTAGAACAAACTGAGGAGAATAAGGATAAAAGCACTCACACCAAAGCCAAAGAGAAACCATTTCTTTTTTGGGAGTGCTACCGAAAAAGAGATTTGCTCTAAAACGATAAAGAACACAAAAAACGTGAAATAGGTGAGGAACTCCCGCAGCGCTAACCCTTTATCGGCCGACCAGGGTATATTGACAAGGTACAGGACCACAAGACCAAGAAAACTCCACTCCACTCCAGTCTTAAGGGTCATTTCTTCCTGGAAGGCAAAAAAACGGATGAAGAAAAAGATTCCCACTCCAATCCACAGCACGATATAAAAGCGAAACCGCTCAAAGTCAAAGTAAAGACCCCGATAGTACGCGGAAAGCAGAGTCAACAGGAAGAACGCCCAGAGAAGCTGAAGGTCCCGAAAAACTTTAATGCGCTGCTTCGGATTGGATTTGCGCGTCTTCATAGTGGGAATAGTGCTTCACTCCTTTATCCATATCTTTGACCATCTCGGTAACCAGTATACTCTTTTTTTCAAAAACTGAAAAGAGCATCCTGAATCTCAGCGAATTTCACAGGATGGACACTCTTCGGTTTTCCTTCTTGGGCGAGTCATCACCGTCCAGAGACCCACCTTTTTGTCCTGAGCTTCGTTTTGAGCTTCGATGAAATAGCCCAGGAGATTTCTCCCTACATCGCTTTCGTCGAGGGTCACCAGACCCTCCCGCAGGAGTTCGGCATTCAGGATGAGGGACTCTTCACTCTCCGGCAGGGGAATATAAATATAGCCCACCCAGGTTTTCTCCTCTGGACCATGGCCCAGAACAAAATCAAATTGCACTTCTTTACCTTTGGTCAACTCCCGTACCCGCTGGAAGGCCTGTTCATAGACCCGGTCATTCCCCACTGGAAGCACCACTCCCGCTAACCTCACCCGAACCCTCTGTGATTCTCCTTCCTGCACCACTTCCCCCAAAAGGAGATTGGGGCGAATCCAACGGACGATTCGCAGAGGAACCAAACCCTCTTCAGCATAGGCCACCTGAACCAGAATCAATATCAGCACCACAAAAACAAGACATGTTTTCATCTCCCTCACCCCTTTACATTATACGCAACCCATGGCGCTCAGTTCTTCCTGATGGAAGGGCGATTCAGCCACTACCCAATTGCTCTCAACCTCTTTAATCCTTACTCTGAGCACTTCTCCAATCTTTTTCTCCATCACACCCGGTATTCGAACCGGAATATACTGTTCCGAGTACCCGAAGGCAACTCCAGAGCGAACTGATTCAATGACCACCTCTACTGTTTTCCCTAGAAACTGCCGGTGGTATTGAGCACGGCTCTCTTCAGCCAGTTCCAAAAGCACCTTTTCTCTTCGCTTTTTGTCTCCCTGCTTCACCCCCATTTCCCTCTCCCACTGGAAAGCTAAGGTACCGGGACGAGGCGAGAAGGAAAAAACGTGCATGCGGGCAAAGCCGACGGTCCGGCAAAAATGCACCGTCTTTTGAAAATCATCCTCCGTCTCTCCAGGAAATCCCACCATCACATCGGTGGTAATGGCCACAGAGGAGACCATCTGACGCAACGTATCTACGAGAGACCGGTAAAAGGCGGTATCATAGCCTCGACCCATCCTCTGAAGAATTCGGTCACTTCCACTCTGGAGGGGCAAATGGAAATGAGGGCATACTCGCTTCCCCAGAGAAACGTAACGTTCCAAAAACTCCCCGGTCAGGAGAAATGGCTCCAGAGAACTCAGCCGAAAACGAATCCCCTTCGTCTCCCGCACCAGGAGTTCCAAAAGGTCAATGAACGGGAAGGCAATATCCCGGCCGAAGTACCCCAAGTTAATCCCACAGAGCACCACCTCCCTGACTCCCTTAGCCTCAAGGCGCTGTACTTCGTCCAGGATTCTCTGGGGGGCAACACTCCGAATCCCTCCTCGCAGGTGCGGAACGATACAGTAACTGCAAAAATGGTCACAACCGTCTTCGACCTTCACCCAGCTTCGCACCCGGGAAGACGGGAATTCCCGATGCAATCGAGGCAATGGTGGTATCAGCCGACTCACGTACTCCAGGACCGCTTTTTCTTTGTCCTGCGCCGGTAAGATTACCACTCGACCATCCCAGGGGTCCTCATTTTCTCTCCAGAATAATCGAGCCGTACATCCGACGAGCAGAACCAGCGCTTGAGCATTTCGACGCAGAGCCTGGTGAACCATCTGGCGAGTTTTCCGTTCCGCTTCCTGGGTCACAGCACACCCATTGACAATGTATAAGTCACTCTCCTGCGAAAAATCGACCACCTCAAACCCATTTTGAACAAGAGCCAAAATCAGAGCTTCACTTTCCGCCTGATTGACTTTACACCCCAAAGTCTTAATGGCAATCCGCATGGGTACCATCCAAGAGGCTCACCAGGATTGACGCACCAAAAACGGCTGCGGTTTCGCTACGGAGGACTTTCGAAAGTAGCTTCACCCCCCGAGCTTGAGAAAGAGCAGAGATTACCCGTTTTTCCTCTTCAGTAAAATCCCCTTCCGGACCGATCACCAGATTCCACGCCGTCTCCCGAAAAGCCCCCACCACCTGAAAGAGGGTTTGAGAAGCGGCGAAGTCCGTAAGCAGTACCGTGCCGGAGGATTTTTCTAAGCGAGTGAGGAAGGTATTCCAACTCTCAATCACTTCCACCTCTGGAAAGGTCAATCTCCCCGATTGTTTACAGGCACTGCGGACAATTTTTTGCCAGCGTCCCATCCGCTGGAACGAAGCACCCAGAACCAGCGAGCGGTGCGCAGGAAAAAAAACAATCCTTGAAACACCGATTTCCGTCAATTTCTCCACCAACCAGTCCAACCGCGAAGGAGCATGCAGAAACGCCTGCCACACCCATATGGAAAAGGGGGGATTCTCTTCCTGCACCCTCTCCCTAACCTCCACCCAGTGTTTTCCCTCCCGCTTTCCCAAATACACACCTCGAAAAAGCTGCCCTTTTCCATTACCGAGAAAAATCTCTTCTCCTGCACCGATTCGCTCCACTTCAAGATGATGACCCTCTTCAGGAGGAAGCGTCACCACCTCGTTTTCGCCCAAAGAAGGATGGAAGAAGAAACAACCCATGAAGAACACCTATTCTTCAGGGTGCGTAAAGGCTTCTTTCAGGCGTTCAAAGATTCCACCAGCTTTATTTTTCTGCGCCAGAGTTCCCCGTTCAATTTCCCATAATTTCTCCAGAAGCTGCCGGTACTCTCCGCTCACCTGGTGGGGCATGCGTAATTTAACCCGGATAATCTGATCCCCGCGGAAACCAGTATGGGGGTCAGGAAGACCCCTTCCTCGCAACCGAAACACCGTGTCACTTTCAGTAAGAGGTGGAACATGAATCTTCTCCGTCCCACGGAGGGTTGGCACTTCCACTTCGTCACCCAGAACAAGCTGCGAGTAAGAAAGGGAAAGGGTATAGTAAAGGTCTGCCCCCTGGCGCTCCAGAAAACGATGAGGTTTGACCTTGATAAAGATATAGAGGTCTCCGGGAACCCCGCCGTACTCCCCGCTCTCTCCTTCTCCGGCAATCCGCAATTTATATCCGTTATCCACACCAGCCGGAATCCGCACCTTGACCCGACGTTCCCTTTTCACCTTTCCCGTTCCCCGACACCGGGAACAGAGGTCTTCAGGTACCCACCCTCTTCCCCCACAGTAGCTACAGGGTTTTGAAGTCACGATGGAACCGAAAAAGGAAGTCTGGGTGTGGCGAATCTCACCCGTGCCTCCACAGTGGGAACAGGAAACCTTCTTTTTCCCTCCCACTCCCTGACACTCTGGACATACCTCGGTGCGCTCCAGCACAATCTCTTTCTCCACCCCAAACGCGGCTTCTTCGAACTCGAGGGTTACCTCCACTTTGACGTCCTGACCACGAGTGGCTTTCGTAGTTCTACCCCTACGACCCTGAGCACTCGTACCGAAGAAGAAATCAAAAATGTCGCCAAATCCCGAGGAGAGGTCCCCGAACCATTCAAAATCAGAGCCAAAACCACCGTACCCGCCCTGGGTTTGCCCTGAAAATGCCCCGTGTCCAAAGCGGTCATACATGTTTCGTTTCTCAGGGTCAGAAAGCACCTGGTAGGCTTCGTTGATTTCCTTAAATCGTTCGGCCGCCTCCTTATTCCCCGAGTTCATGTCCGGATGGTACTGACGTGCCAGGCGCCGATACGCTTTTTTAATTTCTTCCTGGGTGGCGTTCCGCCCCAACCCCAGAACCTCATAGTAGTCTCTTTTTGCACCCATGCCTTATATTATACTACATACACCAACAAAAAAGCGCTCTACACCTGTAGAGCGCTTTTTTGTTTTCTTAAGTCTTCTATTTACCCTCATCATCCACGACTTTATAGTCGGCATCAACCACATTTTCATCTCGAGCCCCATGGCCACTTTCCGCAGAACTACCTTCTGAAGAATGGTAAGAAGCACCAGCCTGAGCTGTTTTCTGATATAGTTCCTGCGCCATGGCATGAGAAGCCGACTGCAACTCTTCCATTCTACGACGGATGTCCGCCGCATCATTCCCCTTCAGGGCTTCCCGGAGGCTCGATAAGGCTCCTTCTACCGAAGTTTTGGTAGAGGTAGAGAGCTTGTCCCCCGAATCTCGTAGAGTCTTTTCCACAGTATAGACCAGGTTATCCGCCTGGTTGCGCAACTCCACCTCTTCTTTTTTCTTCCGGTCCTCCTCAGCGTGGAGTTCTGCCTCCCGAATCATACGGTCAATTTCCTCCCGGCTCAGGCCACTTGACGCTTTAATGGTAATGGCCTGCTCCTTACCAGTGGCCAAGTCCTTGGCCGAGACATGGAGGATTCCATCAGCATCGATATCAAATTTGACCTCAATCTGGGGAACACCTCGAGGTGCAGGAGGAATACCGGTAAGCTGAAACTTACCTAGGGAGAAGTTATCCTGAGCCATCGGTCTTTCGCCCTGGAGAACGTGAATTTCTACCGTGGTCTGGTTGTCAGCCGCGGTGGTAAAAACCTGGCTTTTGGAGACCGGGATGGTGGTGTTCCGCTCAATGATCTTGGTGAATACCCCTCCCAGGGTTTCAATGCCCAGAGAAAGAGGAGTGACGTCAAGGAGCAGAACGTCCTTCACTTCTCCCTTCAACACCCCAGCCTGAATTGCAGCCCCCACAGCCACCACTTCGTCAGGGTTCACTCCCCGACGGGGTTCTTTCTTGAAAATGCGTTCCACCACTTCCTGGACCTTGGGCATTCTGGTCATTCCTCCCACCAGAATCACCGCATCGATGTCTTCGGGTTTTAGCCCTGCATCTCTCATCGCCTGTTCACAGGGACCAATGGTGCGCTCAATGAGGTCCATGGTCAACTGCTCTAACTTAGCCCGGGTGATGGTCATCACCAGGTGCTTGGGACCACTCTGGTCGGCGGTAATGAAGGGGAGATTGATTTCGGTCTGCAGTGCCGTGGACAATTCACATTTGGCTTTCTCGGCTGCTTCTTTTAAGCGCTGCAAGGCCATCTGGTCTGCCCGCAGGTCGATACCCTGGTCTTTGCGGAACTCTTCGATGATATAGTCCATTAAGCGGCGATCAAAGTCATCCCCACCTAAGAAGGTATCCCCGGATGTGGATTTGACCTCAAAGACCCCATCACCGATTTCAAGAATGGAGATATCAAAAGTTCCTCCACCCAGGTCATACACCGCAATCACTTCTTCCTTTCCTTTGCCAAGGCCATAGGCTAATGCTGCAGCCGTGGGTTCGTTGATAATCCGTTTCACGTCTAAACCAGCGATTTTTCCCGCATCTTTGGTGGCCTGGCGCTGACTATCGTTGAAGTATGCCGGAACGGTAATGACGGCTTCGGTGATTTTCTCTCCTAGATACTCTTCGGCATCTTCCTTGAGCTTACGCAGAATCAGTGCCGAGATCTCCGGGGGAGTGTAAACCCGATCTCCGATTTTCACGCAGGCTTCGCCGTGCTTTCCGGGAACAATTTCATAGGGTAAAACCCGGCGGGCTTTTTCCACCTCCGGGTCATCATAACGACGACCCATCAAGCGTTTAATGGAAAAAATGGTATTCTTCGGGTTGGTGATGGCCTGCCGTTTGGCCAATTGCCCAACCAAGATTTCATTCTGTTTGGTGAACGCCACCACTGAGGGGGTTAACCGTGCACCCTCTTTATTGGGAATCACCACCGGCTGACCCCCTTCAAGATACGCCACCACCGAGTTTGTGGTACCCAGATCTATTCCAATTACTTTCGCCATTGTCCTCATCCTCCTTCTGTTTAGGCCATTTTCTCTTCTGAATGTCGATTGACAACAACTTGCGCTGGGCGCATGACCTCGTCATGCAAGAGGTATCCCTTGCGCAATTCCTCTACAATCTCATAATCTTCCCGCTCGGGCAGTGAAACGGTACTCACTGCCTCGTGATACTTGGGGTCAAATTTTTGACCCAATGCCAAAAGTTGCCGTACCCCCTCTTTTTCCAGAAGGGTCAAGAACTTTCGGTAAATCAACTCCACCCCTTGATAAAAGGGATCCGTCCCAAAACCACCCTTTTCCCCCTCAGAAAGTGCCTTTTCCATATCATCAAGAACCGGTAGAATTTTGAGAATCAAATCGCGATTCGCCGTTTTCACAAAATTCTGCCGGTAGAGCATCTCTCTTTTGCGGAAATTATCAAACTCAGCCTTGAGTCGTTTCAGATGGTCCAGGTACTCTTCAGCCAGTTTTCCCTGCTCTTCAGTTTTTTTCCGTTCTTCTTCCAAGGCCGACCGCAAGCTCTCCACTTCACTCTGGAGGGCGTTATCAAGCATGGACACTTCCTGATGCGGCTGGTCATTGAGTTTTCCTGCCGAAGGCTCTTTATGCTCTTCTCGCATTCCAACCACCCTCCCTTCTTCTTTTACCTTCTTCGACTATTACATTAAACCACCATTGTACTCTTTTGTCAAGTAAGGTCAAAAATTTTGGGATAAAAAAAAATGGGAACCCTGTGGTTCCCATTTTTGAATTCCACGCATCAAAAAGAGACTTTACACGACGTAGTCTTTCAGGAGTTTCTGAGCTAAAAGGATACCGCGCAACTTGCTCTCGGTATCTTTTTCAAAACTTCGATCCTCATGCTCAATGCTAATCACATAGTCATAGCCAACTTCATACAGGGCAGTGATAAACGCATTCCAATCGATATCACCAGTCCCCGCCACTTTATCCACGTACCACCCAAAACCGAAAATACCAACTTCGTTCAGCTTATCCCAGAGAATCTTGGTATCCTTGGCATGGACATGGAAAATCTTCTCCCGAAAATCATGGACCACTTTCACATAGTCAATCTGCTGCCAGATGAGGTGAGAGGGATCCAGATTGAGTCCCAGATACGCAGAGGGAATGCTTTCAAACATCTGACGCCAGATGGAAGGTGTGGTGGCCAGGTTCGTTCCTCCAGGCCAGCGATCCATGGAATAGAGCATGGGACAGTTTTCGATGGCGAGTTTCACCCCGTGATCAGCGGCAAACTGCACCAAATCCGGAAATACCTTCCGGAACTCAGCCAGGGCCTCTTCCACATTGGTCTGGGGGTCTCTACCCACAAACGTTCCCACCACCGGCACTTCAAGCATCTGTGCGGCTTTAATCACCTTCTTGAGGTGTTCATGATAAAAGCGACGATTTTCCAGGTTGGGGTCTAAATTGTTCGGATAGTACCCCAAGGAAGAAATCGAAAGACCATGAGACCGGAAAAGTTCCCGAATTCGGGCCGCTTCTTCAGGAGTCAATGCTTCCACATCGATATGTTGTGTTCCAGCATACCTGCGTTTCTCAAATACCTTCGGCCAGCAGGCCACCTCAAGCATCCCAAAACCTTGACCACTCGCCCACTCCACCAGGTCCTCCAGCCTCATTTCCGGTAAACACGCAGTCATAAAACCAAGCTTCACGGAGATCGCCTCCTTCACTCGACTTTAACCCACTTTCCGGTTCGAGCACTGCACAGGATTGCTTCACAGAGCACGACTTCTCGTAACCCATCGAAAAAGGTGGGGAAATCTCGTTCTTCTTGAGCATTCCCTTTTAGAATACACTGATACACTTCTCGGAAAAGGTGTTTTGAGGTATCGGGGAATCCTTCGTTATGTCCCCCGGGGAAGGAAACAATGGTTCTGGTTTTTGGGCTCAAAAGCGAGGGATCTTTCATCAACATCTCGTTGGCCTGGTCGCGTCGACCAATCCACAGTTCATTGGGTCGTTCTGAATCCCAAGCCAGGGCACACTGCGACCCATCGATTTCATAGTAGAGCCGGTTTTTCCTCCCCGCCGCCACCTGATTGACGGTTAAAACGCCATGAGCCCCGTTAGCAAAATGCAAGAGCACCGAAGCATAATCCTCAGTATTGATGGGAATTGACTGGTAATCCTCCGGCTGCAAAATCTTACCTGCATAGGTTTCTACCGGTTTGAGTGGTTTCTTCCGTATTTTATGAAAGGTGGCAAAATCGGCGAACACCTCGGTTACTTTCTGACCAGTGATGTACTCGATGAGATCCAGCCAGTGAGAACCAATATCGGCAATGGCCCTGGATTCACCACTCAATTCCGGTTCCAGACGCCAGTTATAATCAGTGTCATAAAAAAGCCAGTCCTGCAGGTACGACCCATGCACGGCAAAGACCGTACCCACCTTCCCATTGTGCACCATCACCCTTGCCTCTCGAGCCAGAGGATAGTAGCGAATATTAAAGTGTACCGCATGAAGGAGATTTTTCTTTTCCGCCAGTTCCACCAGTTCTTCTGCTTCCTGGCGGTTCATGGCCAGCGGCTTTTCGCAGACCACATGTTTTCCAGCCATGAGGGCTTCTTTGGACATGGTATAGTGGAGAAAATTAGGCGTACAGATATGAACCACTTCCACATCGTCATCGCGCAGCAGTTCTCGATAATCACCGTAGCAGCGGGAAACGGCATACTGTTCAGCTTTACAACGGGCCACCTCTTCATTCATGTCAGCAAGACCAATCACTTCAGCCAGAAAGGTCCTTCTCGCAGCTTCGATATGGGCCGGACCAATGAAACCGGTTCCAATAACCCCAACTTTGATAAGACGCGTCATACTATGACCCCCTCTTCCAATCGTTCTCTTGCCCAGGTTGCTGAGCCAATCACACCCGCATCCATTCCTAACTCGGCAGGGACAAAATGAATGGTTTCCACCGGAACCATAAAGAGTCGTTCCTTCAATCCTTTTCGAATACTCTCAAAGAGCAGTTCTCCAACCAGCGCCACTCCTCCTCCGATGACAATCATCTCCGGGTTGATGGTGACACAAACACAGGATAAAGCCTGCCCAATGTAGGCTCCAGCCCTTTCGATGATTTCGATGGCTACCTGATCCCCTTTTTGTGCTGCTTCAGCGATCACTTTGGGGTTGACTCGGGAGAGGTCATCACCAACGAGGTCCCGAATCAGAGTATCGTTCTGCTGTACCAGGGCTCGCAGGGCCTGGGCAACCATGGCTGGACCTGAGGCATAGGCTTCTAAGCAACCCCGGTTTCCACACCCACACCGCACTCCCTGGGGTTCCACGGTGATGTGCCCAAGTTCTCCAGCACCCCCGTCCTTCCCGATGTATAGATTTCCGTTCACCACCACTCCACCACCAATACCAGTTCCAATGGCAATCATCACCATGCTATTGACTTCTTTTCCGGCCCCAAACCGTTTCTCAGCTAAAGTGATGGATCGCACATCATTAATGACTGCCACCGGAAGCGAAAGCTTTTTTTCAAGCCATGCTTTAATGGGCACATCCTTCCACTTATTGGGAAAATTAGGAAGGAGATGGCAAACCCCGCTATGCCAGTCAAAAAGTCCGGGAATACCGACGCCGGCTGCCCATACCTTAAAACCCCGTTCTTCGAATCGCTTGCAGAGTTCCAGCCCTTCTTCAGCAATATCTTCTACCACTTCTTCGGCTTTCCGCATCGCCCGGGTGGGGATGACACTCCGCTCGAGAACATGGCCATCTTTATCCACCAGGGCAATTTTGGTATTGGTCCCCCCCAGGTCAATCCCCAAAAAAAGCGCTTTTGCAACCATTTCTGAACCCCCCTAAAATTCGATTTCTCGTCGAATTTGAGCCCAATCTGCAACTAATTTTACCGTAAAGCGGAGGCGATCACCACGAGCCACCGACCGGGTCAACTCCACCAGGATTTCACTTTTGAGGTAGGTGAAACGCTCAATGATGAACGCCGGCAATCCCGCCCGACAACCAAGGCTTTGTGCTTCGTCTTGTCGCACTTTTCAATTCAATTTATTTCACCAACAACACAAAAACAATACAAAGATGTGACAAATTAGAACTTGCAGTTTGTCTGAAAGTAGTGACCCAAGTAACA